>NZ_JBMOWY010000040.1:0-130383 GCF_049310345.1 Stenotrophomonas sp. GZD-301
GAAGATCTGCTCGCAGATCGCGCGGGTGTCCAGGTCCTGGAAGATCACCGCATTGCGGCGCAGGGCGAGAAGTGCGGTCCACGGCTCCAGGGTGAGCCGATAGCGGGCCAGGCCGCCGTCGCTGCCGAGCTGGGCCACCTCGGTGCACAGCCCGTGCCACTGGCGCATGCCGCCATCGGCGCGACGCAGCTGCAGGGTCAGCGGCTGCTCCAGCCACGGCGCCATGTCCAGGAACGCATCGGTGGACAGGCAGTCGATCTCGAAACGGGTGCTGCCGCAGACCGCCTCCTGGCCCTCGAAGCGCTCCACCACCAGGCCGGTGGCCGGGCCGAGCAGCTGGATCAGGCGGGCCTGCTGGGAGGGGGCGCCAAGGGTGGCAAGCGCTGCAGATCGGATGATATCCATATCGTCAACAAGCTCCTGAGACAGGGGCGGGGATGCGCGCGGTCCGGCGCGACATCCGCATGACGCCGGCGGTGCGGCGTCATGCTGCAGGGTTGATCACCCGCCTCAGGGCAGGGTGATCGTGATGTGCGCGGTGCGCTGTGGCATCTGGACAACGTCGTTGTAGGCGGCCATGCGCTGCTGGGTTTCGTGACCCAGATAGAAGCGCAGGCCGAAGAAGCCGATCACGCCGAAACCTGCCACCAGTGCGGCAGGCAGCCACAGCGGGACAACGCGACGCAGGCTGTGACGGATGTGGTCCGGCGGCAGCGCATGCGGTGCGAAACCGTGGCGCTTGCCCTTCAGGTAGACGATCTCGTCGCCCAGCCGCGCGGTGAGGTAGCCGAGCTTCTCGGTGCCTTCCAGGCGGTACTTGCCTTCAAAGCCCATCAGCAGGCAGAAGTGGTACACCTCCAGCGACGGCAGACGCGGTGCGCCCTGGCGGCGCAGTTCTTCCAGCCGGTCGAAGAAGTGCTCGCCGGCCAGATGCTCGCCGAACAGGCGCAGCTGCAGCGGGTTGCGTTCCCAGATCTCATGCAGCGCCGAGGGCTGGGACAGAATCGCTTCATCCACCGCCGCGCAGAACGCGTACTTGGCAGCGTAGACATCTTCGGAGGCGATGCCCATGCGGTTGGCGTTGCGCTCCACGCCATCGAGGAACTTCTGCACGGTCTGCACGAACGCTTCCGCATCCGACGGCAGCTGCCCGCGCTTGAGCAGCAACAGCAGGTAAAAGCCGTCGGCCATCAGGTCCTGCAGGCTCTGCGGGTTGGCCGCCTGCGGCGACGGCGCGGCCATGCCGCCGTGCGAGCTGAGCGACGGCATCGGGCCCGGGGTAGGGGGCAGGGGCGAATTCATCATGAGGTCACCGCGACAAGTTCCATTTTGAGATCGGCAACGCCGGCCGGCACGTAGATCATCAGCGACTGTGCCTTGAGCATCCGCTCATACAGCGCGCCACGCGAATCCAGTTCGAAGTAGTGGCTGCCAGGACGCACCGGGATCGCGGCGGGCACCTGGTTGGCGTGCGCCAGCTTCACGCCGGGCAGTGCCGAGAGGACGCACTTTTCCACGTCGTCCGGCGCGCCCACCTTGAAGCGCACCGGCACCATCTGCACCAGTTCCTGGGCGGGGATGTCGGCCGATACCGCCAGGTAGAACGACGCGTTGTCGTCGATGCGCTGCGAGTCCAGGCGACCGAGGTGGTACGACGGCTTGATCTCGTTGAGCGCGATCTTGAAGTAGCGCGCCGAGATCACCGTATCCAGCAGGTTGCGGATGATGTCGAACAGCTGGCGGAACCCCGCCTCCGGCTGGGTGTGCTGATAGCGCGGCAGGTCGTTGAGCGCGTAGGCGTTCGAGAACGTCAGCATCGCCCCGGCCATGCGCAGCAGCTCCTGGTGCAGGCGTTCGGGATGCAGCTGCGGATGGTGGTACAGATGCGCCAGCGCACTGAACGAGGAATTGATCGTGTGCAGCAGCCAGAACGAGGCGATGTCGCCCGAGCGGAATTCGATGATGTTCTTGGATGGCTCGCGGTGCAGGCCGTACAGCGCGTCAACCTTGGCCTGCAGCGAATCCAGGATGCCGCGCAGCTCGCGGTGCAGGGTGGGCGAGGCTTCCAGATGGGCGCACGGCGGGATGAAGTCCTCATCCAGCTCGAAGCCGCCGGTGGACGTGCGACGGATGCGCGCCAGCGCGACAGTGGCGTAGGAATCGCGCGGGTGCTCGTCGGTGAGCAGCTTGACCGCCTTGCCGAGGAAGCCGAGTTCGGCCTCCACTGCATCGGTGAACAGGTCGTTGGCGGCACGGTTGACCTGGCGGTAACGCGCCAGCTGCGAGGCGTCGGCATCGGCGCAGTTGTCGCCATCGTCGCGCAGCAGCGGGAGCCCGAGGTGGATCACGGTGGACTGCACGCCGGGCGGCAGGTCCTTCAGCGACAGCGCATCGGGCAGCGCATCGTGCACCGGGGCATCGTAGCTCTCGCCATCGGGGAACACCGCCGAGATGTCCAGCGGGCGCAGCGTACCGCCGCTGAGCGCCTGCGGATCGAAACGCACGCGACGGCAGCCCCACGCGTACGGGTGCAGGGTCAGCGAAAGATCCTGCAGCCGTGCCTCGTGATATGCGTCCTGACGCTGGAAATGCTGGGGCCGCAGAAACAGACCCTCACCCCAAAGAACCTTCGACATCCTGCTTACATACGCCACATTTCAATCCTTGGAAATTTCAGGCAAACCGCGCCCGATGAACGCTAGGTTTCCACACACATTCCCAATACAGGAATGTGAAAGTGCGCTGCGCCTCACATTTTCGATGCGTGGCGACGCTTGGATACTACCGTATGCTGGAATTCTGACGTCAGAATGAAGTCACCCCTCAGCGAGGAGAGACGCAGCGCACGGATGCCAGACTGCTCGGATCACCGGAAAGCCGCGTGACCAACGCCGGGCTGTCAGTCGTCAACGCGCACGCATGGATTCCCACGGTAATACCGTCGGCAGGCAGCGCTTTCTGTTTACCGTCGAATGTCAGGCGCCAGCGGTTGTCGGCCGGCGCGCGGAACAGGGCGACCACGCCCAGTACGCCCGCGCCTTCGCTCAACTGTTCCTTCAGCTCCTGGCGCGCGCCGGGCGTCAGCACGATTTCATTGACCGACAACAGGTCCGCGCCCAGCGCGGCCTGCTCGCCGTTCTGGTCGAGGAAGGCGTTGAACGGGGCCTGTTCGAAGCGCTGGGCGCTGCGCAGGTGGTAGATCTTCACCACCGCGGCGGTAGGGCGCTTGTCATTGCCGGCATTGAGATTGGTGCCGGCGTAGAGCCGCAGGGGAATGGTCGGCGGGGCATCCGGCGCCGCTTCCTTGATGCCAACGGCTTGTAATGTCTTGTCCATAGCCTTGCCGAGACCGCCGCTGGCGCACCCTGACAAGGACAATGACATCGCCGTGACGACACATAAGAGAGTGTGACGGCCTAAGCAAAAATTTCGGCTCATGAGAGGCTTCATGCATTCTCGGGCGAAAAAGGACAGGGAGAGTGATTCATGCGCGGGAGTCCATTGCGCATACAGCAGGACGCGGAAGAGGATGTGAAAATCTGCGGCGTTGCATTGAAGCAATCTATGCGCTTCACTATACCCTTGCGTATTTGCAGTTGTACACTTGCGGCGGTAGGGGACGGAATCCCGTGTGTAGTATCGGCGGGGACCGGTCTTACCTTTAGGAGTTTCTACGAGGGATTGGCATGAAAGTGAAGGAAAAGGGGAAGGCCGTCTATCGGCCGATGCTGGCATTGGTACTGCTGTCGGGTTTGGCTGCATGCGCATCGACGCCGAAGAAGGCGGTGGTGCCGCCCTTCGACACGTCGATGACGACAGCCGAAGCGCAGGTCACGACGGCAGGTGCCGAAGCGGCAATCACGAGTTTTGAAGCTGCCTCTCGCGCCGATCCGACCCGCAAGGAACCGTGGGTGCGCATCGCGCAGCTGCAGTTCGACCAGGGCAATTACGCGCGTGCCATCGTGGCCGCCGAAGAAGTGCTGCAGCGCGACCCGGACGACCTTGTCGCCGATGGCGTGCTGACCGTTGCCGGTTTCCGCATCGCCAACCAGTCGCTCAAGCGCCTGCAGGGCCGCGGCGCACTGGCCTCGGACACGGCCCGCAAGGAAGCCCAGACGCTGGCCACCACGCTGCGCACCACGATGGGTGAAGCCATCCTGGAACCGCCGGCAAAGCCGAAGGCCACCCGTGCCGGTCGTCGCACCGCACCGGCTGCCCGTCGTACGACCACGCCCGCGGCACCCGCCGCGCAGCCCGCGCGTCCGGCCTCGTCCGGTGCCGGTGCGGACCCGTTCCAGAACGTCGGCGGCAACTGATCCGCATTTCGTACGGCCCCCAGTCAGGAGACACCGATGGCCAAGAAGGACAGCATTCAAAAGCGGTTGCAGAAGATCCGCCCCCCGCGCGTGCAGCTTACCTATGATGTCGAGAAGGGCGACGCGATCGAGCAGAAGGAGCTGCCGTTCGTGGTGGGCGTGCTCGGCGATCTGAGCGGCAATCCGGAGCAGCCGTTGCCGAAGGTCAAGGACCGCAAGTTCGTCAATGTGGACCTGGACAACTTCGATGAAGTGATGGAAGGCGTGGCACCGCGTGCGGTGTACCGCGTGCCCAACAAGATCAGCGACAGCGGCGGCGAGTTCGGCGTGGAACTGAAGTTCAATTCCATCGACGATTTCCGCCCCGAGTCCGTGGTCGACCAGATCGAGCCGCTGCGCAAGCTGCTCGAATCGCGCACCAAGCTCGCCGACCTGCGCAACAAGCTGGCCGGCAACGAGAAGCTCGAGGATCTGTTGACCGATGTCCTGAACAACACCGAGCAGCTCAAGAAGCTTGGCACGGGGAAGGAGGAGTAAGCCATGGCAGCAGAAGCTACCGGTGTTGCCGAACAGGCGTCCGCCGCGGTCGAGGAGATCGGCCTGCTCGACCAGATCGTCGAGAAGAGCAAGGTCGCCAAGTCCGAAACCGAACACCAGCGTGCCAAGGACATCATCTCCGAGCTTGCCAAGGAGGTGCTGGAAGGCACTGTGGTGGTGTCGGACAACCTCAACCTGACCCTCGATGCGCGCATCGCCGAGATTGACCGGATCATTTCCGAGCAGCTCAGCGCGGTCATGCATGCGCCGCAGTTCCAGCAGCTGGAAAGCACCTGGCGCGGCCTGCATTACCTCTGCCAGCAGACCTCCACCGGCCCGAACATGAAGATCAAGGTCTTCAACGCGCCGAAGAAGGATCTGGTCAAGGACTTCAAGTCGGCGATCGATTTCGACCAGAGCGCGCTGTTCAAGAAGGTCTACGAAGAAGAGTTCGGCACCTTCGGTGGCGCGCCCTTCGGCGCCCTGGTGGGCGACTACTTCGTCGGCCGCCAGCCGGAAGACATGTACTTCGTCGAGCAGATGTCGCACGTGGCTGCCGCCGCGCACGCCCCGTTCATTTCGGCGGCGTCGGAGAGCATGTTCGGCCTGGAGACCTTCACCGACCTGGGCAAGCCGCGCGATCTGGCCAAGGTGTTCGATACCGTCGAATACGCCAAGTGGAAGTCCTTCCGCGAGAGCGAGGACAGCCGCTACGTGGGCCTGACCATGCCGCGCTTCCTGGGCCGCCTGCCGTACAACCCGAAAGACGGGACCACGGTGGAAGGGTTCAACTTCGTCGAAGACGTTGATGCCAGCGACCACAGCAAGTTCCTGTGGTGCAACACCGCCTACGCGATGGCCGCGCGCCTGACCCATGCGTTCGAGGACTTCGGCTGGTGCGCGGCGATCCGCGGCGTGGAAGGCGGCGGCCTGGTCGAAGACCTGCCGACCCACACCTTCCGCACCGATGACGGCGAAGTCGCGCTGAAGTGCCCGACCGAAGTGGCGATCACCGACCGTCGTGAAAAAGAACTCAGTGACCTCGGCTTCATGCCGCTGGTGCACTGCAAGAATACCGACTACGCCGCGTTCTTCGGCGCCCAGTCGGCACAGAAGCCGAAGAAGTACAACACCGATTCGGCCAATGCCAATGCGATCCTGTCTGCCCAGCTGCAGTACATCTTCGCGGTCTCGCGTATCGCCCATTACCTCAAGGCGATGATGCGCGAGAAGATTGGCAGCTTCGCATCGGCGGGCAACGTCGAGGAATTCCTGAACCGTTGGATCTCGCAGTACGTGCTGCTGGACGACAACGCCTCCCAGGAAGCCAAGGCCCAGTATCCGCTGCGCGAAGCCGCTGTGAACGTTTCGGAAGTGCCGGGCAAGCCCGGTGTCTACCGCGCTGTGGCGTTCATCAGGCCACATTTCCAGCTCGATGAGCTGTCTGTTTCGTTGCGACTGGTTGCCGAACTGCCGGCAACTGCAAAGAAGTCGTAACGCTTTGATGTTGCTGTAGCGTCAAGGGGCGGATGTCCCGATTTGCAGTGACGTTTTTCTAAGAGGGCTAAACCCCCTGAACCGCCGGGAGCAATCCCGGCACCCAATCTCACGGAAGACCGGAACTTAGGAGACCAGATATGCAGCACGCTTTTCTTTCCATCGACACCATCAAGGGCGAGTCCCACGACGACAAACACAAGGATTGGATTGAGATCCAGTCCTTCTCGCAGGACCTCCTGCAGCCGCGCTCGGCCACTGCGTCGACCTCGGGTGGCACCACTGCCGCGCGTGTGAACCTGTCGCCGATCGAAGTCACCAAGTCGATCGACCTCGCCTCCACTGCTCTGAACCAGGCGGCTGCCAATGGCACCACCTTCCCGAAGGCCCGCATTGAATTCATGCGCGCCGACAAGGACGGCAACGCGATCAATTACTACCTGGTCGAGCTGCTGAACGTGCTGGTTCACCGCGTCACCACCACGGTCGATTCCGATGGTATGCCGCAGGAAGTGATCCAGCTGAGCTTTGGTGCGATCAAGTGGACCTACCAGCAGCAGAAGCCGGAAGGCGGCGTTGGTGGCAAGGCCGTGGCGCAGTGGAGTGCAACCAAGAACATTCCGAACTACGCCGTTTGATGTTGTGTCGCTGCGATGGCGCCTAGCGCGCCATCGCAGTCTGAAAGGCCACTGGCAGTACATCGGGCGCGGCCAGGATCGGCCGCAACGCGTGTTGCCCCTCTGCACGATGCAGGGACGCAGACAGACCGGAATGACGAATGAAGGGACTCGAACCCAGCTTGCTCGAGAAATTGTTCGACGATGCCCCCAAGTCCAATGGGGGAGGGCATGTGTTCAAGTCCGTATCGCTGGAGCAGTACAAGGAATCGATCGCCCGCGATCTGGAGGGCCTGCTCAATTCCCGGGCCGCCTTCCAGGAAGACGACATGGCGGCGTTTCCGAACTGCAAGCAATCCCTGTTGACCTATGGGCTGGCCGATTTCTCGGCAATGAGCCTGGCCAACGCCTATGACCGTGCCGCCATCTGCCGCTCCCTGGAGCAGGCCGTGGCGCGCCACGAGCGTCGCCTGAAGAACGTGGGGGTCAGCCTGGAAGTGGGCTCCCAGTTCGGCGGCGGCCTGCATTTCACCATCCATGCGCTGCTCGACCTCGAGCCGGCGCGGGAGCCGGTGAGTTTCGATGCGATGTTGCAGCCCTCGACCCTGCAGTACCAGGTCAGCCGTATGCGCCGCCAACAGGCGACGGTCTGACATGCAGGATCTGCTGCCTTATTACGAACGCGAACTGGCCTACCTGCGCCGCTATGGCCGCGAGTTCGCCGACCGCTATCCCAAGATTGCCGGGCGCCTGCAGCTCAATGCCGATGGCAGCCAGGACCCGCACGTCGAGCGCCTGATCGAGGCGTTCGCGCTGCTCAGTGCGCGCGTCTCCAAGCGTATCGAGGACGACTACCCCGAGTTCACCGACGCGCTGCTGGATGTGCTGTACCCGCACTACCTGCGGCCGTTCCCGTCGTGCTCGATCGCGCACTTCGACATGGACGGGGTGTCATCCAAGCTCAGCGCGCCGATCACCGTACCGCGCGGCACGGCCCTGCAGAGCCGCCCGGTACGCGGGGTGTCGTGCCGCTTCCGCACCGCCTACGACGTGGTGCTGGCACCGGTCGTGGTGCAGTCGGCCACCTATCGCGGTGTGGCGGAAGCGCCAATGGCCACCAGCCTGCCGGCTGGCAGCGGCGCGCAGATTTCGTTGAATTTCCGCCTGGTCTCCGACCAGGCCAGCTTCGATGGGCTGGGCACCGATGCGCTGCGCCTGTTCCTGGATGGTGAGCCGTCGCTGCGCGCCGCGCTGCGCGATGCGCTGGCACTGGGTGTGAAGGTGGCCTATGTCGAGGCCGACGGCAGCGGCCGCTGGCGCAGGCTGGAGAGCGTGCCGCTGCGCCAGGTCGGCTTTGCCGACAACGAGGCGCTGGTCGACTTCCCGGCCCGTTCGCACCCGGCCTATCGCCTGCTGACCGAGCTGTTCGCCTATCCGGAGAAGTTCGGGTTCGTCGACCTGGATCTCAAGCCGGTCACCGCCGGTGCCAGCCGCAGCTTCACCCTGCACCTGATCCTGCACGCCAGCGCGCCCGAGCGCGGCAACCAGCTGGTGCTGGAGGAGCTGAGCGCGAGCAACGTGCGCCTGGGCTGCACGCCGATCGTCAATCTGTTCACCCAGGCCGGCGAGCCGATCCGGGTGACCCATCGCACCGTCAATTACGCCGTGCTGCCGGACGCACGACGCGCGTTCGCCTATGAAGTGCATTCGATCGACTCGGTGCACCGGATCCGTCAGACCCCGCAGGGCGAGATGATCCAGGCCTTCCGGCCGTTCTATTCGCTGCATCACGGCGAAGACCCCGATCGCACGGGGCAGTACTGGGTGGCACGCCGCGATGAGGACATCGCGCGGCAGAGCCCCGGCTTCGAGACGGAGATCAGCTTCGTCGACCTGGGGTTCAATCCGACCCTGCCGCAGACCGACACGGTCAGCCTGGAGCTGACCTGCAGTAACCGCGACCTGCCCAGCCAGCTGGCGCATGGCGTGGCCGGCGGCGACCTCAGTCTGGAAGGGGGTACGCCCGCGCGTGCGATCGGCCTGCTGCGCAAGCCGACCCGGCCGATGCGCTTCCGCCAGGGCAAGAACGCGCAGTGGCGGCTGATTTCGCACCTGTCGCTCAACCAGCTGTCGCTGACCGGCAGCGGCCTGACCGCGCTGAAGGAAATGCTGCGCCTGTACGACCTGTCCGGCAGCAGCGTGTCCGCGCGCCAGATCGATGGGCTGGTGGCGCTCGAGCAGCATCCGGTAACCAGCTGGATGTCCGGTAAACAGTTCGCCTCGGTGGTGCGGGGCCTGGAGATCCGACTGACCGTCAACGAGAACCACTTCGTGGGTGCCGGCATTGCCGCGTTCGCCCAGGTGATGGATCACTTCTTTGCACTGTACGTGCATGCCAACAGTTTCACCCGGCTGGTGCTGGTCTCCAGCGAGTCGGGGGAGGAGATCGTCCGATGTCCGGCGCGAAGCGGCGAATCGATCCTGGCGTAGCGCAGCAGCTGCTCGCCGAGCCGCATCGCTTCCAGTTCTTCCAGGCGGTGCGGTTGTTGGAGCAGGTGTTCCAGCGCCAGGGCGTGAAGTCCGGCCAGGCCGTGCCCATGCGGGTGCGGTTCCGCAATTCCCTGTCGCTTGGCTTCCCGGCCACGGAGCTGAGTTCCGAAGGCGTGGCGTATTCGCTGCAGGGCGACAAACTCGAGGATGCGGCCGCCATTGAGGAGGCGCTGATCGGCGAGACGCTGGCCGAGGTACACCTGACCCCGCAGTTCATGGGCCTGCTCGGCACGGCCGGCGCGTTGCCGCTGCATTACACCGAGACCCTGCAGCTGCGCGAGCTGTACGAGCGGGACCGGACCGCCCGCGCGTTCCTCGACATCTTCTCCACCCGCGCGGTGTCGCTGCACTACGCCGCGTGGAAGAAGCACCGGCTGGCACTGCAGTACGAGATCGACCGTCGCGAGCGCTTCCTGCCGCTGATCATGTCGCTGTTCGGCATGGGCATGAACGAGCTGCGCGATCGCCTGGTGGATGGTCACGGCGACGTGTTCGACCAGGCGTTCGCCTATTACGCCGGCGCGATTCGCCAGCGCCCGGTGTCGGCAGCGTTGATGCAGCGGGTACTGGCCGACTACTTCCAGGTGCCGTTGGCGCTGGAGCAGTTCGTCGGGGCGTGGTACCGGGTGCCGGCCGGGCAGGCCACGCGGCTGGGCCAGGCCAACGCATCGCTGGGCTCCAGCGCGCTGGCCGGCGACCGCGTGTGGCAGCGTGATCTGCGCATGCGGTTGAGCATCGGCCCGCTGCGCCGCGAGCAGTTCGACGACTTCCTGCCCGGCGGCAGCGCCGAACAGGCGCTGGCCAAGTGGCTGTCGCTGCTCACCGGCGGCACGCTGGAATACGAGGTGCGGCTGGTGCTGCGCCAGCAGGACGTCCGCGGTTCGGGGCTGGGCGCCGGCAATGGCGCGCGCCTGGGCTGGGACAGCTACATGTGCTCGCGGGCGGCCGAGGGCCCGCGTTCGGACACCACGTACGGCATCCATACACTGCAATGAACCAGCAAGGAGCGCGTTTCCCCGCATGAGCATCAATCTCAAGACCCTGATCAGCAAGCTGGACGACACCTGCCGTCTGGCCGCCGAGCGTGCTGCCAACCTGTGCATGTCGCGTGGCAACTACGAGGTTGATCTGGAACATCTGTTCCTGGCCTTGCTGGAGCAGCCGCAGAGCGATTTCGTGTTGATTGCGCGCCGCAGCGGAATCGCCCCCGAAGCGCTGGAGCGCGACCTGTCCGATGAAATCAGCCAGTTCAAGACCGGCAACAGCCGCACGCCGGTGTTTTCCCAGCACATTCCCAAGCTGTTCGAGCACGCGTGGCTGATCGCCTCGCTGGACTCGGAAACCAGCCGCATCCGCAGCGGTCACCTGCTGCTGGCGCTGATGACCGAGCCGGAGCTGTCGCAGCTGGCGTATCGTGGGTCCAAGCTGTTCGTGCGCTTCAAGGTGGATGCGCTCAAGCACGACTTCGCCAAGCTCACCGAGGGCTCGCAGGAAGCCGGCCAGACCGTGCGCAACGCCGATGCCGGGGCAGGCGAGGGCGACCTCGGCGGTGATACCGCAGCGGCAGTGGATGGGCAGAAGGGTGGGTTGTCCAAGACTCCGGCGCTGGACCAGTTCACCACCAATCTCACCGAGCGCGCGCGCGAAGGCCGCATCGATCCGGTGATCGGCCGGGATGGCGAGATCCGCCAGGTGATCGACATCCTGATGCGTCGCCGCCAGAACAATCCGATCCTCACCGGTGAGGCCGGCGTGGGCAAGACCGCCGTGGTCGAGGGGCTGGCCCGTCGGATCGCCGAGAAGGACGTGCCCGACGTGCTGCTGGGCGTGGAACTGCACACGCTGGACATGGGCCTGCTTCAGGCAGGCGCGAGCGTCAAGGGCGAGTTCGAGAACCGCCTGAAGAACGTGATCGACGAGGTCAAGAAGAGTCCGCACCCGATCATCCTGTTCATCGATGAGGCGCACACCATGATCGGTGCCGGCGGGACCGCCGGACAGAACGATGCCGCCAACCTGCTCAAGCCGGCCTTGGCGCGAGGCGAGCTGCGTACCATCGCGGCCACCACCTGGAGTGAGTACAAAAAGTACTTCGAAAAGGACGCGGCGCTGGCCCGTCGCTTCCAGGTGGTCAAGGTCGAGGAACCCACCGAGGCGCTCGCAGCGGCGATGCTGCGCGGCATGGTCGGGCTGATGGAGGCGCACTTCAACATCCGTGTGATGGATGAGGCGGTCACCGAGGCGGTGCGCCTGTCGCATCGCTACATCAGTGGCCGCCAGCTGCCGGACAAGGCGGTCAGTGTGCTCGACACGGCCTGCGCCAAGGTGGCGCTGGGCCAGAGTGCCACCCCGGCGATCATTGAAGACACGCGCAAGCATCTGGACCGCCTGGCGGCCGAGCTGTCGGCGCTGGAGCGGGAAACCGCCGGTGGCGCCAACCACCATGCCGAGCGCCTCGGCGAGCTGCGCCAGCAGCAGGCCGATGCGCAGGCGGTGCTGGCCACCAACGAAGCGCGCCTGACCAGCGAGCGGGCCCTGGCCGACCAGATCCGCGGCCTGCGCACGCAGATGGAGGCGGCCGGCCCAGAGGCGGCGACCGAGGCGCCTGTTGCTGCCGACAAGCCGGCGCGGGGCAAGAAGGCGCCCGTGAGCGCATCCCCGCAGCAGACCGAGCTGGACCGCCTGCTCGGCGAGCTGCGTGCGCTGCAGGGTGAGACCCCGATGGTGCCCCTGCAGGTGGATGGCACCGTGGTGGCCGAGATCGTCTCGGCCTGGACCGGCGTGCCGCTCGGGCGGATGGTGAAGGACGAGATCCGCACCGTGCGCAACCTCGGCGGGCTGCTGGTCGAACGCGTGATCGGCCAGGACCATGCACTGGAAGCGATCGCCCAGCGCGTGCGGACCGCGACCGCCAAGCTGGAAGACCCGAACAAGCCGCGCGGCGTGTTCATGTTCATCGGCCCGTCCGGTGTGGGCAAGACCGAGACCGCGCTGGCGCTGGCCGACATCCTGTATGGCGGCGAGCGCAAGCTGATCACCATCAACATGAGCGAGTACCAGGAGGCGCACAGCGTTTCCGGCCTGAAAGGCTCGCCGCCCGGGTACGTGGGCTACGGCGAGGGTGGCGTGCTGACCGAGGCGGTGCGCCGCAATCCGTACAGCGTGGTGCTGCTGGACGAAGTGGAGAAGGCCCATCCTGACGTGCTGGAGATGTTCTTCCAGGTCTTCGACAAGGGCCAGATGGATGACGCGGAAGGGCGCGAGATCGATTTCCGCAACACGCTGATCATCCTCACCTCCAACATCGGTTCCTCGCAGATCATGCAGGCGTGCCTGAACAAGCCCGCCGAGGAGATCCCCACCGCCGACGCACTGGGCGACGCCCTGCGCCCGGTGCTGATGAAGAGTTTCAAGCCCGCCTTCCTGGGCCGCATGAAAGTCGTGCCGTACTTTCCGATCAACGACGACGTGCTGGCCCAGATCATCTCGCTCAAGCTCGGTCGCATCCGCGACCGTGTGGCGGGCAACCACAAGGCCACGTTCTTGTGGGACGACAGCCTGGTCGAGGCCGTGCTGTCGCGTTGCACCGAAGTGGATTCCGGTGCACGCAACGTTGATCACATCCTCAACGGTACGCTGTTGCCAGAGATCGCGGAAAGCGTCCTGGCGGCGATGGCCGAAGGCAACCGGATCAACGCCATCAAGGTGACCGCAGGGAAGAACGGCGCCTTCAAATACAAGTTGTCCTGATTTGACTTGATAGGAGACACGAACATGGATTTCTACGGATTCAACCGCGCCAAGGCCGTTGCCAACTGCGACAGCCTGAACCTGGGCCTGGCCCGCGACACCGATAATGTCCGCGCCTGGAACCGGCTGCGCCCGGAACATATCGTCGAGCTGCTGCACGGTGCAGCCGCCGACGCCCGCCAGGATGCGCGCAACCTGGCCGCGCAGATCAGCCGGGGCAGCTGGCGGATCTACATGCAGGCCCCTGCCCAGGGCAAGGCCAATCAGCTGGTCAGCAACGCGCGTGAAGTGGCGGTCAGCGCCGGTGGCCGCGACTACCGCCTGCAGCTGAATGAAGGCAGCAAGCTGCAGCTTGAGCGCATTACCCAGTCGGCGTGACCGATAGACGATAAGGCGCCCGCCGCAGGTGGACTGCGGCGGCGTCATTTATCGGGAATGCGGAGTAAATTGTGATTTGAATCACAATTTAATAGCGATCCACGTGAGAACGCCTGCAAGGATTGACGGGTGAAGATCGCGTGGAGAGTCGTGTTCTATGCTGTCGATCAAAATCAAACCAGACGATAGATGTCGCTGGACAATTGAATGCGGGGAGCACCATGGATTCGGTAACCAAGATAATCGCCGCGCTCGCGGCACCGGCGCAGACGCAGCGCCTGCTGCAACTGCAGACATCGTTGGGGAGCGATGTACTGGTGGCCGAAGCGCTGAGTGGCGTCGAGCAGATCGACGGCACCGGTTTCGTGCTGGACGTCACCGCACTGTCGGTCGACGCCCGGCTCGCGCCCGACGACCTGCTGGGGCAGCCCGTGCTGCTGCAGATGCAGGCCACGGGCGCCACGCGCGATTTCCACGGGCATGTCACCGCGGTGGAGCGGCTCGGCAGCAACGGCGGTCTGGCGCGCTATCGGCTGCGCCTGCAGCCGTGGCTGGCCTTCCTGGCCCAGCGCGTGGACAGCTATGTGTTCCATGACCGCAGCGTGGTGGAGATCGTCGAGGACGTCTTCGCCGACTATGCCGGCCTGGTGCCGGCCTGGCGCTGGTCGCTGACCGACCGCAGCCAGTACGCCCGGCGCAGCCTGACCACGCAGTACCAGGAATCGGATCTGGCCTTCCTGCAACGGCTGCTGGCCGAGGAAGGCATCTACTACTGGTTCGAGCATGCCGGCGACCCCGGCAATGCACGGCTGGGCGCGCATACGCTGGTACTGGCTGACAACCATCAGGGCGCCCGCGATCTCGGGTCCATCCGCTTCCATCGCAGCGATGTCACCGAGCGCACCGACAGCGTGCAGCAATGGTCCACCGCGCGTCGCTGGTGCACGACCAAGGTTGCGCGCGCGAGCTGGGACTACCGCACGCTCGAACTGCGCCAGGCCAGCGCCGAGGCCGATACCGCGCACGGCGCGGCCGGCGAGGACATCGACACCAGCGGCCCGTACGGCTGGCAGGACAACGCCCGCGGCCAGCGCCGCGCGCAGCAGCATCTGGATGCGCTGCGCGTGCGCGCGCACACCATCGAAGGGCAGGGCAGCTGGCGCCAGCTGGTGCCCGGCGCGCAGTTCCAGCTGGGCCAGCATCCCGGCGTGGACGGCGGTACCGCCTTCCTGTGCCTGTCGGTGCAGCATCAGGCCCGCAACAACCTCGAGGCGGACATCCTCGATGCGCTCGAGCAGCAGCTCGGCCCGGTCGCGCAGGCGCCGCTGGCGCTGCCGGTCGCGTTGGCCGGTCTGGCCGCCGCCGCACCCGCGCAGGCGGTGACCTCGACCTTCTACGACAACCGTTTCGTGGTGATTCCCGCTGACGTGGTGTACCGCCCGCAGACCGAAGACGGCCACGGCGTGCGCCTGCACCCGCGCCCGTCGATCACCGGCACGCTCAGCGCGATCGTGGTCAGCGACGGTGAGCCGCTGCAGTCCGACCGCGACCACCGCATCAAGGTGCAGTTCCCGTGGCAGCGCGGCGGTGCGTCCAGCACCGGCCAGGCGCACCCGGGCGGCGACGACAACGCGCCGGCCAACGGCGGCGCCTGGACCTGGGTGCGGGTGATGACCCCGTGGGCCGGTGACAACTGGGGCGGGGTGGTACTGCCCCGGCGCGGCCAGGAGGTGCTGGTGGCGTTCCTGGAGGGCGACATCGACCGCCCGGTGGTGGTCGGTGCGGTCTACAACGGCCGCGGCCAGAACGAGGCGTCGCACAACCAGGTCGCCAGCGGCGGCGCGCAGGCCACCGGCAATGCCGCGGCCTGGTTCGAGGGCAACGACCACGGCGCGGTGTTCACCGGCTTCAAGAGCCAGGCATTGGCCGACAGCCAGGGCGGCGCGGGCGGCTACCAGCAGCTGCGCCTGGACGACACGCCCGGGCAGGGCCGCGCACAGCTGTCCACCACCCAGCATGCGACCACGCTGACCCTGGGGCATCTCAAGGGCGGTGAGGACAACGTGCGCGAGGCCGAGCGTGGCTTCGGCGCGGAGCTGTCCAGCCAGGCGTTCGGTGCGCTGCGCGCGGGCAAGGGCCTGCTGCTCAGCACCGAAGGCGGCGAGCCGCAGCTGGCGGCCAACCAGGCGATGGCGCAGCTGCAGGAAAGCACCGAGCTGGTGGCCACGCTCAACGAATCGGCCCACAACCAGCAGGCGATGCTGCCGCAGGAACCGAGCGAGCTGCCGGCGCACCAGGCGCTGCTGCAGCTGCAGGAGAAACTGGGCGGCATCCAGAGCGGTGGCCCGGCCGGCAGCATCCAGGGCGGCGACGGCGAAGCGCCGGGCTGGGACGCGCCGACGCTGATGGGCAGCGGCGTGGCCGGGGTGATGAGCCTGACGCCGGCCGACCAGGTCTGGGTCAGCGGCACGCAGACCACGCTGGCCAGCGGGGTGGCACTGAACTGGCTGAGCCAGGGCTCGATCACGCTGGCGGTGTCCGGCGGGCTGGTGCTGTACACCGCCGGCAATGAGGCCAAGGCCGACAGCCCCAACACCGAACGCGGCATCGCGCTGCACGCCGCGCAGGGCAAGGTCAGCGCCCGCGCGCACAAGAACGTGGCGCAGCTGGCAGCCAAGACCGCGGTCAAGATCGCCAGCACCGAAGCAGACGTGCTGGTGTCGGCACCGGCCAAGCATGTGCTGGCCACTGCGGCCGGTGCGTACCTGCGCATCGAGGGCGACAACATCGAACTGGGCGCGCCGGGCAAGGTGGAGTTCAAGGCCAGCCAGCGCGAGTGGACCGGCCCGGCATCGGTCCCGGGCTCTGTCGTGCTGGTCAACACGGCCGAAGCCTTCAAGCTCAAGTACGTGCTGCGCGACTACACCGGCAAGATGATGGCCAATGCGCCGTACACCCTGCTGATGCCCGATGGCACGATCAAGGAGGGCACCACCAATGCCCAGGGCGAGACCGAGCAGGTGATGACCGCGGGTCCGGAAACCATCCATCTGATCGTTGGCGAGGACGAGCAGCAGCACGAAGGCTACTACCTCGCTCCCGAAGAAGGTTGAGTGGCCATGAAGGCCCCCGCCGGACACCTCCAGGAAGAATGATATGGCGAATGGAAATTTCAGGCTGACCTACGAAGACGGCAACCGTGGCGTGCATCCCGCCGCCAAGGTGCGCTATCGGATCCTCCAGCTGCCGGGGCGCGAACAGGTCGCGACGGGCGCAACCGACGCCAACGGCTACACCATCAACGTGGACAGCCAGAAGCAGGGTTACTTTCCGCTGACCAGCGTCAGGCCGATCGCGCCGGTCATTCCGATGAAGGCGCCGACGCTGCTGCGCTTCACCCTGCAGGTGTGGGACTACGACCTGCAGCAGTGGGCCGAGCCCGACCTGAAGCCGGTCAGCAAGCCGGTGCATGGCGGCAGGAACGAACTGAGCATCGGCACCAACGCGATCACGATGGCGCCGGTGGTCTGCGAGCTGTCGCTGCAGCCCTATCTGCGCGTGCTGTTCCAGATGCAGGCCAACAACACGCCGATCGCCAGTGCGCCGTACGAGGCGGTGATGCGCAACAAGGACGGCGATGAAGTGGCCGGCCTGGATGCCGCGCGCAAGCCGGTCAAGGGCAGCACCGGCAAGGACGGCATGACCCCGCGGATCACCTGCAACCAGCCGCTGAAGTTCAAGTTCACCCTGCCGGGCAGCAAGTCCGGCCGCAACACCGAGCTGCTCACGCCCTTGATCAAGGGGCAGCAGGTGACCAAGTACGTGCTCGGGCTGAAGAGCCAGATCGCCTCCACCGAACCCAAGGACGGGCGCACCGCGAACATCCAGGGCAAGGTCAGTGCGCCGGCGGTGCTCAACCCGCAGGCCGAGGAGATGCTGCTGCTGGGGCCCAAGGAGTGGGAAGAGTTCGAAGCGCTGAGCGGCACCATCGAGAACACGATGGCCGGGCTGCACCGCGCCCGCGACAAGCTCACCCTGGCGCTGCAGGGGCGTAGTCCGGAGGAGGTCAAGGCGGCCGAGAAGGCGCTGGGCATTGCCGAGGACGACGTGGCGAAAATGTTGAACGACAAGTTCGACAAGCTCACCGAACTGCAGGAACTGGTGACCTTCGAAACCTACGACAAGGGGCGCACGACGGGCAATGGCGGGGTCAAGGACCGCATGGGCATGCGCCGGCGCTACATTCCCAAGGCCAAGTACGAGGATCTCAAGCGGCGACGCGTCAAGGGCATCCCGATCAAGGTGGACATGGGGGTGGCGGGCAAGGTCAAGGCCGGCAACACCACCGCGTCCAACAAGGCCAAGCATGACCCGTACAGCAAGGAGGACTTCGACCGCGCCAAGTTCATGGAGTCGCTGAAGAAGATCACCACGGCGGCCAAGGTGAGCAAAGAGGTCAAGACCGATCCGTACGTGTTCGACTTCATCGAGGTGGCCGGCAACGAGTTCGCCGAGACCGTCAAGAAGAGCGAGAGCTACGAGGTGCAGAGCTCGGCACAGTGGCTGCGCTTCGTCGCAGGCGCCGGCGCCAGCGCCGAAGCGAACTGGGACCCGAAGAAGAAGACCGCGAGCGTCAAGGCCCAAGGCAGCGCGTCGGCCAAGCTGGTGCTGCTGGAAGCCAAGTGGGTGCATACCTACTCGGTGCCGTCGGCCAAGGGCTGGCAGATGCAGTTCCAGAACATCGACCTGGGCGCGATCGTGTTCGTGGTCGCCTGCGAGCTGTATGGCTTCCTCGGTGCCAAGGCATCGGTGGTCGGCTCGGCCGAACTGACCTACGTCGGTGGCAAGCCGACCGCGACGCCCACACCGCGCGACCGTGGCGATTCGATGTCGGAGAATTTCGACACCGCCCACGGCCTGCCGCGCGCCAACCTGGACCCGGCGCGCGTGGTGCCGATGGGGCAGAACGAAGGGGCGCCGAAGGGCAGCAAGGCCGGCGTGGAGATCAATGCCGAGGTCTTTGCCGGCGTCGAGGGCGGCATCATTCCCTCCGGCGACCTGCGCTGGCTGCCGCCGGACCGCCGTGAGCCGGTCAGCTTCGCCAAGCTGTCAGTGGACATCGCCGGCAGTGCCGGTGCGGGTGCCAAGGCGCAGCTGGTGATCTATTACGCCAAGGGCAAGTTCCGCATCAAGGCCGCCGCCCGTCTGTGCTGGGGGCTCGGTGCGAAGGGCGCGGTGGACTTCGCGGTCGATGCCGGCGGCATGGTCGAATTCGTGAAGTGGGTGTATTACCAGCTGGCCCATGCCGGCTTCAAGGCACTCACCTACATCGCCCAGGATGCGTTCCAGGCGCTGTCGCAGATCCTGTTCATGGTCATTGCGGAGGACAGCAGGGTCGGCAAGTACCTGACCGAGTCGTTCGCGACGGTCAATGCCATGTTCGATTCGCTGCAGGCACGCCTTGAGCGCGCCGAGGCCCGCTCCAAGCTGGTGGACAGCATCAATCAGAAGCCGGAGTGGCTGGTCTACGCGACGCCGGAAACCCGGGGCATGCTGCTGTACGCCATTACCCGCCACTACGTCGAAACGCACAGCCGCAACGTACCGACGATGGATGTGGGTTGGACCGACGTGCAGGTGCATGCGCTGCCGGCACACAAGCAGGCGATCCTCAACGTGATGCTGCCGATCACCACACGGCCGGAATGGGAAAACGTGATGCAGCACATGACCATCGACGGCCGCCGACGCGCCGACTCGGGCAAGGCCGAGGGCGACGTGGTGCGGTTCCTGGATTACGGCTGGTCGTTGAACAACGATCTGCCGGCGGTGTTCAAGCAGATGAACGTGCTGTCGCGCGACAAGCCCAAGGACCTGGGCAACTCCTATCTGCAGAAGTACATCGAGAAGCGCGTCGCGCTGCTCAAGGAATTCCCGCGCGGCTACGAGGTGGCCTACCTCAACTCCATCGACGACCCGGTGCAGCTGGCCGCGCTGGACGGCAGCGAATCGCCGACATTCGCGATGATGGATCCGGTGGACGTCTGGTTGAACCGCGACGACACCACCATGATCGCCTGATGCCGTCGCCGGCGGGGAGGCTCAGCCTCCCTCGTCGGCCTGCATGCCCAGGCTCAGCGTGCCGCGCCTGCGCAGCGGAAGCCGTTGCCGCCGTTCGGGTTGGGGTTGCCTTCCACCACATTGCCTTCGCCATCGGTCATCGGGCCAGGTTCGGGCACGCGGTGATTGCGGGTGAAGGTCATCGACGTGATCGACAGCTGATCGGCGGCACGATCGGTGCTGCTGCGCTGGACGCGCTCGGTGCCGGAGGCCGGGCCGCGCGGATTGCGCGTCTGGGCAGGGTCGTACTCGGGGGCATACCAGTCGGCGACCCACTCATAGCCGTGGTCGGCCATGTCGTACAGACCGAGGGGATTGGGCGGGAATGCGCCCAGCGAACTGGTCCGCGACCGCGTGCCGTGCATGTCGGCGAAAGCATCGTACTGGGCGATGCTGGACACATTGCGTCCGTCGTCGAGTGTGCCGGTGTCGGTGGCGTACACCCACATCCTGCCGCCGGCACGCGCCGCATATTCCCACTGGGCTTCGGTGGGCAGCGTCATCGGGGTGCCAATCTGTTTGCCGATCCATTCGCAGTACGCAACGGCCTGCGGCCAGCTCACGCCTGCCGCGATATCGGGCAGGGTGCGGTAGGGCTGATCCAGCCTGCTCTGCGCGACCCGCGGTTTGCCCACCGCATCGGTATACACATCGAAGTCGGCATAGCTCACTTTGCGTGCCTGCAGGGCGTAGTCGTCGAGCGTCACCTGGCGCAGCACGTCATCGTCGGTGACGCCGGAGTAGGGCAGTTTTTCGTCATTGTGCTGCGGGCCGAAATCGCCCATCAGGAACGTGCCGCCCTTGACCTGGACAAGCTGCGCGCGGGTTTTCGCCTTCAGCGCGTCCACCGCCCTGGCCGCATCGGCGGTCGATGCCTTTGCCGGCGTTGCGGCCGCCTTGCCGTCATCGGCGTGGCACGCCGCCGTCCCCAGGATGAGTGTCATTGGCAGCACTGCGGCCATCAGGGTGCGGTTGAAAAGCATGCCAGGTTCCTTTGACAGTGATGCCTTGAATAGTAACAAGCAGCCTGTTGGCAATGTGAATGCTGACGCACAGATGCGCACATGCGCGACGCGGTGGGTCAGCGTGCGCGCCTGCGCGTGCCGCGCGCGCTTTTCCGTGGCCACAGCAGCACGCCGAGACCGATGCCGAGGGCGGTCAGCAGCAGGCCGAGGCCACCCCAGATCAGGGACAGGCCCCAGTTGGCGAAGGTGCTGTCCAGGCGCGCTTCGTCGGGTGCATCGGCGCGATAGCGCACCTTCACCGCATCGCCGGTGGCATGGTCGGCCGGGAAGCTGCATTGGCCGCTGACGAACTGATAGGGCTGGTCATCCACCGCAATGAAGCTGATCCGCGGACAGTAGAACTGCCGGCGCTGGCCATCGCCGTCGCGATCGGTCGACCAGACGTCGACCACACCGACCACCTCGCCGTTGGCGCTCAACGATTCGGCGCGGAAGCGCAGTTCATCGCGCGCGAACCAGGCGGTCAACGCCAGCATGCACAGCCCGATGGCCAGCAACGTGGCCCACAACCAGTGCACGCTGATGTCGTCGGAGCGTCCGTCGGGGCGCAGTGCATTCATGCCGCGTGACGCGCCGCTTACATCGCCGGGCAGGCTGGATCCTTGCCCAGTACCGCAGCGCAGATCTTGCGGCGGCAGTCGATGCCCTTGAGCGTGTTGGCGCCCGGGCAGCGACGCAGCTGCGACTGGATGTTGGAGCTGGTCGAGGCGGTCGACTTCTTGCCGCCGATGCTGTCGAACGCGGTGTTGGCGTCCGCGTCCTGCTGGCGTTCGTCGGCCTGGATCTGCGCGATCAACGCATCCATCGTCTCCGGCTTGGCCTGTGCCTTGGCCTTGGCTTTGGGCTTGTCCTCTTCCTTGATGATGCCCAACAGCGTGCCGAGCAGATTCTCGTCGCCCTTGGGCTTGTCGCGTGCGGTGCGCGCGATGGCGCCGCCGGTTGCGGCCGGTCGTGCAGCGCCCGTCGCGGTGCTGGCCGTAGCCGCGGCTGCCGCGGCAGCGGCGACCGGGGCGACCGGAGCGGCGGCATCGGTGGCTGCGCCGGTCGCGGAAGACGCTGCGCCGGGTGCGGTGTCGACAGGAGCCGGCGCCGCATCGACGATGGTCGCGCCGCCCGCGTCGGGTGCCGGCGCCGCCGATGCATCGACGCTGCTTTCCGGTGGCAACGAATAGCCGATCGGTTCCTCGCCGCTGGTGCCCGCAGTCATCCGCCAGGCGGCCAACGCGCCCACGACGACGACAGCCAGCGCCAGAAGCGACAGCCACAGCCAACGACGTGATCGGGCACCGGTTGCGGGTGCGGCGCGTGCAGCGCCGGCCACCGGCCGTCCTTCCATGTCAGCCAGGATCCGGCCAGAGCTTGCTGCCGGACTCTTCGCCTGCGCTCCCCCTGAGAGCAGACTTGGTCGATTTATTCCGCCATTATTCAAGTGCATCCAGCCCTTGTTTGGGTCGGCGTCTGCCGAAAGCGAACCGCCCCATTCTAGTGACTGGGGCATGGCCGTCAACAGCGTATCTCAGGGAGCAGCAGTGGTCGTCATTGTCATAGGAGCGGTGGTGCTGTTGGTGGTGATGGCAATGGTGTGCTGGGTGCTGATGTTTCCCGACGCCTTTGACCGCGTGCACGCGCAGGTGGGCCGCTGGTTCGGTCGCGTCGGCCAGGCCGCCAGTGGCGCGGGCCGGCGCGTATCGCAGCGTACCGACCGGCTGCAGGGCGGCGTGCGTGAAGAGCTGGGTGCGGCGCAGGGCGCGCTGCGACGGCATTGGCCGGTGCTGGCGGCGGCAGCGCTGCTGCTGTCGATTCCGCCACTGGTGATTCTGATCACGCGGCAGAATGTGGTGCTCGATGAATTCCAGGGCGACGACCTGTCCGCGTCCGGCTCGATGGTGGCCCAGCTGTTGCGCGGTGAGCGGCTGACCCCGCCGCCGCCGCCGCCGCCGGAAGTCTTCACAACGGAAGAAATCCGCCGCACGCGACCAGAAATTGTGACGGCCGACAGAAAATGGACTCAGATCGATCCGGATCTGCAGCAGCGCGTGCTGGCGATCTACGAAGTCATGCGCCGACAATATGGGTATGAAATGGTGCTGGTGGAGGGGTACCGCAGCCCCGAGCGCCAGGCCGAGCTGATGAGTGGCGGCAAGGCCACGCGTGCCGGTGCCTGGCAGAGCTGCCATCAATATGGGCTGGGCGTGGACAGCGCGCCCATCCGTGATGGCAAGCTGCAGTGGGACATGGGCGACCCGTGGACCAAGCGCGCTTATTTCCTTTATGGCGAGCTGGCCGAACAGGCCGGGCTCGAGTGGGGCGGCAACTGGCGCAGCATCAAGGATTATGTGCACGTGGAAATGTCGCAGCGCTGCCGCGCGGCGCGTGCGGCGAAGAAAGCTGAATTGGCGGGAGGGTGATACTTTCGCCGGTCTACTGGTATCGTTGCGGGACGATCCGGATCGCCAAGGGGTACAGGGGGCGATGGAATGACCGGATGCGCACGCAATCAAGGAGCATGATTGATGTCACGACCATTTGTTGTAGTCGGGGATAAGTTGAGCCACGGTGGCACGGTGGTGAGCGGCGCAGCCGAAACCGACATCGGCGGCAAGCCGGTGGCGCGTATTGGTGACAAGGCGGTGTGTGCGGCACATGGGCCGACCACCATCGTCAGTGGCGACGCCACGGTGATCATCGACGGCAATCCGGTAGCGCGCGATGGAGACCGCACCGGATGCGGCGCCACGCTGATCGCATCACAGGCAACGACAGGCATCAACTGACAGGCAGCGTCGGTTCGACGGAACAGGATGGTTCGATGACTCAGGGAGCGGGACGCTAGATGTCCGGGATACTTGGGAAGGCGTTTTCGGTGATCGCGGTGTTCGCGGTGACCTGGGGAAGCGTGATTTTCTATTGGCGCAACAGCGGCACGGTACCGACCGGCATGGAGATGCTGGCGTATCTGGGCCTGTTGCCGGTGGGCGTGAGCAGTGCCGGCTTCATGCTGCGCAATGCCGGGCGCTCGTTGCTGGACAAAGCCGTGGCCGCGGCCGATGCGCCGGCTGCTGCGGACACGCCGGCGGCCGCCACGGCGGCGGACGCCGCGCCGCGCCCGTCGTCGGTGGCCGTGCTGGCCGCGGACATGCGGTTGGGCCTGGACATGGACGCCGACGCCTTGCTGGCGGCCGTGGGCGCGTTGCCGCGACCCGGCCTGGACGGTCGCTTCCATGATCGCGACGGACTGCCGCTGCTGATGTGCGCGTCCGCCGACCTGGACGATGCCCGGGTGCTGAAAGCGCAGATGGGTGCATTCGATACGCGCGCGGCCGAGCGCCGTGCGATGGCGCTGCTGGAACCGGTGGCCGACAGTCTGCTCGCCCAGGCGCTGCTCGCGCTGCCCGAACTGGAGGTAGCCGAAGAACGCGTGGTGGCCGGCCTGCGTCGTCGCGATGAGCAGGTGGTGGAGACGGTGCTGGCCGTTGAACTGCTGGTGCCGGCCGACTGGTCGGTGTCGGTGCGTAGCTTCTGCGCCGAATGGCTGCAGGGCCGGGCCGAGGCCAATGGCCTGGATGCGCGGCGCTTCACCGTCGACGTCGGCATCGCCGCCGATGCGGGTGAGGTGTGGTCGCGCGTGCAGCGCATTGCCGATGCCGTCGGGCAGGGGACGCCACAGTGGTATCTGCTGCTGTCGTGCAGCTCGGCGATTGACCCGGGTGTGGTGGCGGCATGGCTGGAAGAGAACCGCATCCTGCACCGGCAGAACAAGGAAGGCATGATCCCCGGTGAAGGTGCCGCGGGCGTGCTGTTCGCCACGCCGTCGCCGGCATTGGTCGAGGTGCCCCGGCTGTGGCGGCCGCAGCGGGTCGAGGTGGCGCCGCAGGCCGGTGCGGCCGAACGCCGCCGGCAGAGCGAGGCGCTCGGGCGCACCCTGTTGACCGGCCTGGCGGTGCCGCCGGAGCAGGTCCAGATGGTGCTGCACGATGCCGACCAGCGCAGCGAGCTGGCGGTGGATGCCTCGGCCGCCGCCACGGCGGTCAACCCGGATCTGGACATCGGCCGGCAGGCGCTCGCCTTGCCGGTCTGCGCCGGCGAGCTCGGGCCGGTACTGCCGTTGGCGCTGGTGACGCTGGCGCATGCCCATGCAGTGGCTGCGCAGAGCGCGGCACTCATTCTCGGCGTGTCCGCGCCCAGCCAGCGCGTGGCGGCGCTGGTGGATTTCCCTTCTTCGCATGACCCGTCGGCCGACAGTTTGTCGCCGGCCTAACCCTGGACGCCTAGATGATGTTGAGTAATTTCAGATTCTTCCTCAGCGACTATCGCCTGTGGATGGTGATCGGCTTGATCGGCGCGGGGTCGCTGGCGTACTTCGGCGCGGCCGAGGCGCGGCAGATCGGCATCTGGGTGGCGGTGGTGCTGGCAGCGCTGTTGCTGCTGGCGCTGATCGTGTGGGTGATCAAGCGCATCCTGGCCCGGCGGGCGGCCAAGCGCGTGGAAGCGATGGTGCAGACCCAGGCCGACCAGGCGGTCGCTGCGGCGCAACCGGCGCAACGTGCCGACACCGAAGCGCTGCGCTCGCGCATGATGGACGCGGTCAAGCAGATCAAGACGTCACGGCTGGGCGCGCTGAAGGGCAAAGCGGCGCTGTACGAACTGCCGTGGTACGTGATCATCGGCAATCCGGCGGCGGGCAAGAGCACCGCCATCCTCAACTCGGGGCTGCAGTTCCCGTTCGAGGACAACCGCAGCAATGTGATCCAGGGCATCGGCGGCACCCGCAACTGCGACTGGTACTTCACCACCACCGGCATCGTGCTGGACACCGCCGGCCGTTACTCGGTCAGCGTTGAAGACCGCATGGAGTGGTTGACCTTCCTCGGCCTGCTGAAGAAGAACCGTCCGCGCGCGCCGATCAATGGCGTGATCATCGCGGTGAGCATCGCCGAACTGTCCGGCAGCAAGCCGGAGTTCGCCATCGAACTGGCCAAGAACCTGCGCCAGCGCGTGCAGGAGATCACCGAGCGGCTGGAGGTGTTCGCGCCGGTGTATGTGCTGTTCACCAAGGCCGATCTGATCGCCGGGTTCAGCGAGTTCTTCCGCAACCTGGATCCATCCGAACGCGAGAGCGTGTGGGGCGCGACGCTGCCGTTCGACGTGCAGGCGCAGAGCGATGCGCTGACCGCCTTCGATGCCCATTTCGATGAGCTGGCCGAAGGCATCAAGGAGATGAGCCTGTCGCACATGGCCATGCAGCGC
This sequence comes from Stenotrophomonas sp. GZD-301, assembly GCF_049310345.1. NCBI lineage: Bacteria > Pseudomonadati > Pseudomonadota > Gammaproteobacteria > Lysobacterales > Lysobacteraceae > Stenotrophomonas > Stenotrophomonas sp. GZD-301. Next base: position 26,038 of record NZ_JBMOWY010000040.1, read on the forward strand.
GGGCGCGAGGTGTCGCCGGGTCTGCTGACGCTGCCGCTGGAGTTCGTGGGTATCAAGCCGGCGCTGCGCACCTTCATCGCCACGCTGTTCGAGGACAACCCGTTCCAGTTCAAGCCGGTGTTCCGTGGCTTCTATTTCAGCAGTGCGCTGCAGGAAGGGCATTCGGTCCACCATGCCTCCGAGCGCGTTGGCCGCCAGTTCTCGCTGTCGTCGCGCGGCGCCGATACCGATGCCGCGCCCACCGGGCAGACCGCGTTCTTCCTCAAGGACCTGTTCCGCAAGGTGATCTTCTCGGACAAGGAACTGGTGCGGCAGTACTCCAGCCCGCACCAGAACCGCCTGCGCTACGGCGTGTTCCTTGGCGCGGTAGGCGTGCTGGCGCTCGCGCTGGGCCTGTGGACCTGGTCGTACACCACCAACGTGCAGCTGGTGAACAACGCCACCAAGGATCTGGAACAGGCCGTCCGCGTGCAGAAGGACCGGGTCGACCTGAAGTCGCGCATTGATGCGCTGCTGCTGCTGCAGGACCGCATGGAGCAGCTGGACCGCTACAAGAAGCAGGGCGGCATCACCACCAGCCTGGGTCTGTACCAGGGCGACAACATCCGCGCCAAGCTGATGAAGGAGTACTACCACGGCATGCAGCAGGTGATGCTGGATCCGACCGTGAGCAGCCTGGAAGGCTACCTCGGCCAGGTGGTTGCCGAGCGCGACAAGCTGGGGCAGGGCGCACAGGCGGCAGCCGAGAGCGAGGTGCTGTACCAGAACGCGTCGCCGACCAGCACCAACGATGCGTACAACGCCCTCAAGACCTACCTGATGCTGGGCAACCGCAAGCAGGTGGAGAGCGCGCATCTGTCCCAGCAGCTGACCCTGTTCTGGCGCAACTGGCTGGATGCCAACCGCGGCCAGATGAGCCGCGAGGACATGGTGCGGGCAGCCGAGAAGCTGATGAACTTCTATGTGGCCCAGTCGGCCGATCCGGGTTGGCCGCAGATCCAGAACAAGGTGACCCTGGTCAGCGACAGCCGCCAGGCACTGACCAAGGTGATGAAGGGGCAGCCGGCGATGCAGCGCGTGTTCGCGCAGATCAAGGCGCGTGCCGGTGCCCGCTTCCCGACGGTGACCGTGGATGCGCTGGTCGGCGAGGAGCGCAATGCCCGCCTGATCACCGGCAGCTACGCCATTTCCGGCGCGTTCTCGCGCAAGGCGTGGGAAGACTACGTCAAGGACGCGATCAACGAAGCGGCCAACACCCAGCTCAGTACCACCGACTGGGTGCTCGATACCACCGAGCAGAGCGATCTGTCGCTGGCCGGCAGTCCGGAGCACATCTCGCGCGAACTGGTCACCCTGTACAAGCAGGAGTACGCCAAGGAGTGGACCAAGTTCATGCAGGGGCTGAGCATCGCCCAGTTCGATACCTTCGAGCAGGCCACGGCGCGCATCAACACGCTGGGTGACGCCACCAACTCGCCGCTGCGCCTGCTGCTGGAGAAGATCAACGAGCAGACCATCTGGGACAATCCGGCCGCCGAGGCGCGTTCGAAGAAGGCCAAGGGTGGGTTCGTGGCGTGGTTCCAGAAGACCATCCTGCGCAAGGACCCGGAAGCGGCCGTCCAGCAGCAGCCGGTGGGTCCGATCGGAAAGGCGTTCGAGGGCATCGCCAAGCTGACCACCAAGCGTGCGGACCAGCCGGCGGTGATCGACGCGTACTTCGAAACGCTCGGCAAGCTGCGTGCCCGCCTGAACAACATCAAGAGCCAGGGCGAGCTGGGCGTAGGCACGCGCAAGCTGATGCAGGACACCTTCAGCAATGAAGGGTCCGAGCTGAGCGTGGCGCTGGCACTGGTCGACGAGCAGGTGCTGACCGGGCTCGATGCGGCCCAGCGCGACGCGCTGCGTCCGCTGCTGCTGCGTCCGCTGACCCAGACGTTCATGGCGCTGGTCGAGCCGACCGAGGGCGAGGTCAACCGCAGCTGGGGCGCGCAGGTGTACGAGCCGTTCAAGGCACGCATCGGCCAGCAGTATCCGTTCAATCTCAACTCGGACGTGGATGCCGCACCGAGCGACATCGCGGCGATCTTCGGCGCCAGCGGCAGCATCGCCGCGTTCAACAAGGACGCGCTCGGTACCCTGGTGATCCAGCGCGGCAACCTGCTGGAAGCACGGCGCTGGGCGGGCATGGGCATCACCCTGTCCAACGAGCTGGTCGCCAAGTACGGCAACTGGGTCAGCGGCGGCGCGGCGGGTGCGGCTTCGCAGGACACCACGATCTTCGAACTGCTGCCGGCACCGGCTACCGGCGCGATCGAGTACACCATCGAGATCGACGGCCAGACGCTGCGCTATCGCAATACGCCGCCGCAGTGGACCACCATGCAGTACCCGAACCTGGGCCAGGTGCCTGGTGCGAAGGTCACCGCGGTGGCGCCGGATGGCCGTACGGTGGAGGTGTTCAACGCCGCCGGTGCCAATGGCTTCAGCCGCCTGATGAAGGAAGGCCAGTATGAGCACCTGGAAGGCGGCAGCAGCCGCATCACCTGGAGCGCCGATGGCGTGGCGGTGACGGTTGAGATGCGGGTGGTGCGCCGTGCCGGTGCTGCGGCCGATGGCGGCGACTGGCAGCGCGGCCTGCAGCTGCCGCAGACCGTGGCCGGCAGCGGCCCGGTCGCGGCCGCACCGACCGCGCCGGGCGCCACTGCGCCGGCCGCTGCAGGTGCACCCGCGGCGACCGCGCCTGCGCAGTCGACCGGAGGTACGCCATGAGCCGCGCGGTGAGCGCCGGGGTGTCCTACTTCGGCAAGGTGCCCTCGCGCGGCGACTTCGTGCGCGCGGCGGACAACCACCAGCTGCTTGGCTGGCTGGACCGCTGGGCCGGCGAGAGCGTGGAACTGCTGGCGCAGAACCCGGACTGGAAGCGCGTGTACGATGCCTCGCCCGAGATCCACTACGCGTTCCTCGGGTCGCGCAGCAAGCTGGTGCTGTGCGGGCACTTCCTGGCCAGTCGCGATGCCTCGCAGCGGCGGTTCCCGCTGCTGTCGGCGGTGCGCCTGGAGGCGGCCGAGCCGCTGCCGTTCATCGGCCGCAGTCCGCTGGCGATGTCCAACGCGTGGTCGGGGCTGTCGCGCATGGCGCGCCAGGCCTTCAGCGACGAAGACGCCGGTCCGGCGTTGAACGAACTGGCCGATGCGCGCTTCAGCATCAGCACCGATCCGAGTGCCTACAACGCCACCTTCCGTGACTTCCTCGATGGCCAGACGATCGGTTCGATGGAGCGGCTGCTGCGCGATGCGGGGCATCCCGAGATCGCGCTGAAGCAGGCGCTGCCGGCACTGGGCCTGCTGCTGCAGCCGGTGCTGAGCGGCGGCGACGTCAACGTGGACCGGGCGCTGGTGTTCCCGCTGGTACGCGACCCGCTGTATCGGCCGCTGGTGGCGGCATTCTGGCTGGACATCGTGTCGTGCTTCGTTGCCCGCGGCGATTTCGAGCTGGCCGTCCTGATCCGCAACGATGCCGCGCCGACGATGGTGGTGGGGTTCAACGGGGCAGACCGGCACGCGTTGCGTGCCGTGCTGGACCCGGCCGAGGCCGGTGACTTCCTGATCCGCGTGCAGCAGGCCGAATGGGTCGATGACTACCTGCACAGCGACTACAACCTCAATCGCTTTGCCAGCTATCTGGATCGCGATGACCTGGCATTGAGCACGGCGCGCAGCCTGTTCGGCGAGACTTTCCTGGGAACCTGACCATGCGCCTTCGTTCTGCTTCTGTACTTGTCCTGGCCGCGCTGACGTCGATCGGCACGGCCGTCGCTGCCGGCCAGGCCGCGCCGGCGGCTGCTGCCACCGAGCGCCCGGTCGTGATCGAGGGGGTGGTGCCCGACCAGGCCACCAAGGCGCGCCTGTTGAAGAACCTGCGTGAGGTCTACGGTGCCGAGCGGGTGGTGGACCGTGTGCAGGTCGAGTCGATCGCGACGCCGCCCAACTGGGGCGACTACGTGGCCGGCATGATCAACCCGGGGCTGAAGCGCGTGTCGCCGGGCAAGCTGGAGATCAACGGCCAGTCGGTGCGGGTCAGCGGCGAGGTCGGCAATGAGGCGCTGCGCCAGCAGGTGGCCAGCGACCTGAGTCTGGCCAGCAACACCTCCTACACGGTGACCAACGCGCTCAAGGTGGGCTCCCAGCAGAAGCTGCTGGACCAGACCCTGGCCAACCGCATCATCGAGTTCCAGAGTGGCAGCGCCAAGCTGACCCCGCTGGGCATGCGCATCCTCGATGAGATGTCCGAGAAGATGGTGCAGATGGGCGACACCAGTTTCGTGGTGATCGGCCACACCGACAATGTCGGGCAGCGCGAGAGCAACCTCGCGCTCAGCCACGCGCGCGCCCAGGCGGTGAAGGCCTACCTGGTGCAGAAGGGCATCGCGGCCAACCACCTGGACGTGGTCGGCAAGGGTCCGGACGAACCGGTGGCCGACAACGCCAGCCTGGACGGTCGCGCACGCAACCGTCGCATCGAGTTCAAGATCCAGTAACGGCGTGACGCTCGACGGGCTTACTGCCCGTCGAGGTTCTGGTTGATGTCCAGCATTTCTTCCATCTGGTCGAGCACGCTGGAATCCTTGATCACCCGCTTGAGCCACACGTGCAGCGGCATCTCGCCCCAGCGCGCGGCCTTCTCGGCCAGATACGCCACCGGGCTGTGCGGTTCGGTGCGGCGGAAGAACTCGGCCACCTGGCGCAGCTGCTGCAGCGCCTCCTTGCGCGTGGTCGGAGCGCCGCCGGGACCGCGTGCGGCGGCGGGGGCAGTGTCGCCAGGAGCGGTCTGGGCGGTGAAGGCGTCTTCGGCGTCGAGCTCATCGACCACCTCGCCGTCGAGCAGTACGCCTGCATCACGCGCGAAACGCATCACCGTGCGCTGGAGGTGTTCGATCTGTTCGCGGACCGCACTGAAACTGGGGCCATCCAGGCCCAGCCGATTGTCCACGGCAGCCTGCAGCGTCACCAGCGCGTCGGCGCACTCGGGCAGGATCTCCACCAGTTGCCGGTAGAACTCATGCTGGGTATCGCGGCGCGCTGCTTCCAGCTGTTCCAGCCCGGGGCGGTCGTCGTGATAGTCGCCGCCGTTGCTGGCGCGGGCGTGTGCGACTTCGAAATCGGTGAGCGTGAAACGGCCCTGCGGCGCCGACACGATCGGCACGTTGCGCAGCCACTGCAGGGAATTGCTGAGCAGCCAGCTCAGATTGCCGATGCGTTCTTCCTGGTCGTCGTCCGGCGCCTGCGGGTGCACCACGTCCCAGTACTGGTCGCACAGCCCGGCTACCACGCGGTAGCCAACGGCCAGGCCGCGGAAGCCTTCCACCTGGGTCGCCGCCTCCGTCAGCCAACCGGCCAGGCGCAGGTCCTTGGTGCGGGTCTGCAGCAGGTCGGCGCATTCGCGCGCGACGCTGGACCAGTCGGCGTACTTGATGTCGGTCTGCCACTCGCCCTGGTCCAGGGTCGGGTCGTCGGCGCGCCGGCTTTCCTGGATACGGTCGAACTCGGGGGAGAAGGCAAGATCCTCGCCGGCGGGGGCGTGGTCGGTGATGGGGGCCAGCAGGGCATCCTGATCCAGCATGGCAAATCTCGTGATGGGAACACCCCGATTCTAGCCTGCGTTTGCGCGCGGAGTGATGGCGGGCCACGGGTGTTTGCCTGGCGACCGGCGCCGGTGCATAGTGCACGCACCGTGAAGGTCCGCGCCCGCGATGGGGGCGGGGAATCCATGACTGACTGACACCGGGGAAGGGTCGCCGACATGCAGGGAAGAACAATTTCACAGGCGCTGTTGCTGGCGCTGGGACTGGTGGCCGGCCTGGATGCCGCCGCACAGGCCACGACCGATGCCAAGGGCTTCGGCGGGTGGCGCAACCTCCACTCCGAGAACGGCGCTGAGCCTGCGCTGGAGGATGTTCCCTTCGCGATGCTGCCGACGGAGACGGCCAAAGGCACCCGGTTCGCCATATTGGACCGCGAGGGCAAGCGCACCGTGTGCTGCATGGTGGTGACCAGCGACCGCTTGGACGCAACTGCCCTGGAGCAGCGTTACCGTCTGCCGGGCGTCTGGGTGTCGGACGTGCTCAACGAAGGGACCAACGAAAACCGCCCCTACGAACCGCGCGTGTACGAAATGAAGCGCGAAGGGGCCTTGCAGAGCTACGCCTTCTTCGATGCCGCCGAGGCGTACAGCGACCTCGGTGGGTTGCTGCTGCCGCCGTCGGCCACGCTGGATGCGGCGGGCAATGTGAAGGTCGGCGCGGACACCTACACACTGCAGTTCCAGTCCACTGCCTTCGCCGATGACGACGGCGCGCTGGACCGTTTCACCCTGCGACCGGTGGGCAAGCCCGGCAAGCCGGTAACCGTCGAAGTTCCGTACGGAACGTATTGAGACAGCATGGATTGACGCTGCTTTAACAGGCAGCGTCTTGCTAGCGTGCGTCTGTCATTGGCATCTGCTACCGTCGTGTCCACAGGGGATGGAAGCGTCGCGGGCTGCGCCCGTGGCGTGCACGACTAGGTGAGCCATGGATGCACTACGGAACCTGATGACGCAGGCGGCCCGGTTGTCGGGCGAGCAGCGTCTGTACCAGCTTTCACTGCCGGCCGCGCCCGATGTGGTGGTAGAGCAGTGGCACGGCCAGGAACAGCTGTCGCAGGGATTTCGGCACGAGGTGACATTCCTGTCACTGCAGGCCGATCTTCCCCTGGAGACCTGGCTGGGCGCGCGCGCGAGCCTGCAGACGCGGCTCGCTGACGGCGCCATGCACGCCCGCACCGGGGTGGTGACCGAAGCGCATCTGCTCGGCGCCGACGGTGGCCTGGCGCGCTATCGGATCACGCTCTGCGATGCCAGCTGCTGGTTGGCGCAGACGCGCCACAGCCGCGTGTTCCAGGACCAGACCCTGCAGCAGATCGTGGACAGCGTGTTCGCCGCGCACCAGGGCAATGTGGCCTGGCGCTGGAGCGAAGAAGTGGCCGATTTCCTCAAGGGCGCGCGCCAGCGCAGCTACTGCGTGCAGTACCGCGAAAGCGATCTCGATTTCGTGCATCGGTTGCTGGCCGAAGAAGGCCTCGGCTGGCGCGTGCAGCCGGATGCAGATGACGGCGACGGCGGCGGTCACGCGCTGGTGCTGTTTGCCGACAGCGGCGTGCAGCCGCAGGACGCGGTGAGCGCGCGCAGTGGCGGCATCCGCTTCCACCGTGCCGACGGCACCGAGCAGCACGATGCCGTGCAGGCGCTTGGCCAGCGGCGGCAACTGGGCGCGCAGTCGCTGTCGCTGCACAGCGACGATTACCGTACCGTGCGCTCGCTGGGCGCCGGCGTGCCGCTGGACGGCGGCGGCAGCGGCGAGCGTGAGGTCTACGATCCGACCGGCGCCTATGCCTTCGTGGATCGCCATGAAGCGGATCGCTACGCGGGTCTGATGGCACAGGCCAGCGAGGCCCGCTGGAATGGCTGGCAGGGGCGCAGCACCGTGCGCAGCGCGACGGCTGGGCACTGGCTGCAGCTGTGCGACCTGCCGGGCGACGCGCCGGCGGAGCTGCTGCTGGTGTCGCTGCGTCTGGCCGGCATCAACAATCTGCCGGCCGATGCCCGCGATGCGCTGGAGGCGGCCCTCGGGCCGGCCGTGCAGCCCGATGCCGACGCTGCACCGCTGTGGGACGACGCGCGCCGGCATGGCTTCGCGGCGACGTTTTCGGCCGTGGCGCGCGACCAGGTGTGGCGCCCGATCCTGCAGGACGAGACCGGCGCGCGGCTGAATCCGCGCCCCTTGGCGCCGGGCTACCAGACCGCCGTGGTGGTGGGCGATGCGTCGCGTGGCGGTGGCCCGCAGGAGGTCCATGCCGACGGCCTGGGCCGGGTCCGGGTCCGCTTCCATTTCCAGGCTGATCGCCGTGATGCAGGCACCGCACAGGACAGCACCTGGTTGCGGGTGGCGCAGCGCTACGCCGGCCCGGGCGTGGGCAGCCAGTTCCTGCCGCGCGTCGGCCAGGAGGTCCTGGTGGGCTTCCTGGAGGGCGACATCGATCGGCCCGTGGTGGTGGGCAGCCTCTACAACGGACAGGGCGAGGCGGGCGTTGCCCCGACGCCCGGCGGCAAGACCGCCGAGACCGACACCGGTGCGTATGCCCAGGCGACCGACCGGATCGCCAGCGCACAGGGCAATCGCAGTGGCGGCCAGGCGCCCGCGTGGCACGCCGCCGCGGCCGGCGATGACGCGCACCGTCATCCCGGCGCGCTGTGGGGCGTGCAGTCGCGCGAGTGGTCCGGCGAAGGGCATTCGCGCCTGCTGTTCGACGACAGTGACGCGCAGCTGCGCCTGCAGCTGGCGACCACGCAGTCGAGCAGCGCGCTCACCCTCGGACACCTGATCCACCAGGCCGACAACTTCCGCGGCAGCCTGCGGGGCGAAGGCTTCGAACTGCGCACCGATGCCTGGGGCAGCCTGCGCAGCCGCGCCGGCCTGTGGCTGAGTGCGTACGCCGGTGGCGCGGCGTCCCCGGCCGGTACCGTGTCCGCGCCGGTCGCGTTGTTGAGCCAGCTGAAGACCCTGGGGACCACGTTCGCGCAGGCCGCAGGCACGCACCTGACGGTCAAGCTGGCCAGCGCCGAGGGCGTGGGCCGCCCGCAGCATTCCAAACTGGTCGACGACGCTGCGCCGCTTGACGCGGTACTGCGCAGCGCCCGGGCCACAGTGCCCGGTGACACCTTTGCCGATGCGCGTGCCGCCGCCGGCGACCGCGACGGATCGGCCGGCGAGGGCAGGGTGCCGCATGCCGGCGATCCCCTGCTGGGGCTGGCCGCCCCGGGGGGCGTACTGCATCGCGCGGGTCAGTCCATTCACTGGAGCCTGGGCGAGACGCTGACGCTGGGCAGCGGCCTGGCCAGCGAGGCGATCGTGCTCGGGCAGTCGCGCTGGCACAGCCGCCAGGCCATCGGCGTGCTGGCCGCCGCGCGTACCGGCCAGGGGGCGCAGACGCGCACGCTCAGCATGGTGGCCGGGTTGGGCGTGCTGGATGTGCAGGCGCAGAACGACAGCCTGCGCGTGCAGTCCAAGGCAGGGCTGCGCGCGGCAAGCGCACAGGCCGCGGTGGAACTGGCGGCAGGCCGCACCGTGCATGTGGCCACCGCCGGTGGCGCGAGCGTGACCATCGAGGGCGGCAACATCACCTTCACCGCGCCGGGCAACATCACCGTTCACGCGGCGAAGAAGTCGTTCCTGCCCGGTGGCAGCGGCAACTATCCGTTGCCGGTGTTCCCGCAGTCGGTGTGCAAGGAATGCCTGCTGCTGGCCGCGCAGCGCGCCGCTCCCTTGACCCCGAAGGGCTGACCGATGCTGCCGACCCGGTTTCCGAGCACGACCGTGTTGCCGCTGGACGCGGCGTTCCGTCGCTATCTGCTGCTGGACGGTGCGCAGTGCGCGCAGCCCCAGGCCGTACTGAAACGCCTGCCGTATGCGGCGTCCCGCCTGTTTGACGGTCTGCTGGCCGACGGCAGCGCCGACACCTCGGTATATCTGGTGCCGCTTCCGGCGGCCCTGGACCTGGAGGAGGCGATGCCGCGCCTGCAGGAGGACATACAGTCGCTCGGCGCGCTGACGTTGCTGGAGTCGCCGTTGGAGAGCGGTGAACTGGCACAGCGGCTGGCGCGCCGCCTGGATGCGCGCTATCCGAACGGCAAGGAGTTCATCGCGCGCTTCTACGATGGGCGGGTGCTGCCGTGGTGGGTACAGGCGCTGGATGATGCCCAGCGGCACGACTTCCTGGCGGTGGGCGAGCGCTGGCATTACGTGACGCACGACCACCGCTGGGACACGCTGACGCTGCACTGCCCGGCGCAGGACCCGCATGCCGTGCCGTGGACGCTTGACGCGCCGCAGCGCCACGCGCTGATCGACGCGTCGTATCCCTACACCCTGATCGAGCACTTCCAGCTTACCGACCCGGAGCTGCTGGACCGCCTGCCGTCGGCGAACTGGTATGCGTTTCTACGCAACGCGGTGGCCGTGGCGTCCGCGTTCGGCATCGAGGACAGCCGCCGGGTGGTGATGGTCTGCACGTGGGCGCTGCTGGTCGGCGACGACCTGGGCGAGGATCCGGAGTGGCAGGTGCGGCTGCGCGACTTCGCGGACGGGCGGCGCAACGCAAAGGAGATCGGCGACGAAGTGTGGCCGATGGAGGAGAGCTGGTGAACGCACCGGGCATCATTCAATCGTCAACCGGGCGCGCGAACGGCGCCGCCCACTGCGTCGTGGAGTCGTCATGCTGAGCAACAAACCGCTGCTGTGGATCGTCGTGGCCGTGATCGTACTGGCCGCTGCCAGCGCAGGCTGCGCCCGCGCAATGGCCAAACCCAAGCCGCGCTCGCCGTACCTGACGTTGTTCGCCTTCAACTACAGCGACCGCTATCTGCATGACGTGCGCGTGGACGGCAAGTGGATGGGCGGCGTATCGGCCTATACCAACGGCGGGTCGGTGATGGGGCCGCTGGCGCCGAAGCACGACAAACCGCTGTCGATCCGCGTCGAGTGGGAACTGTCGGACCGCTACGACCTCACCACCAATACCTACCAGACCGTCGGCCCGCGCGAACCGCGCTCGGCGGTGGTGACGGTGCGGCAACCGTACCCGCCGGACCCGCGCACCCTGCTGCTGCACTTCTACCAGGACGGCCATGTCGAGGCCGAACTGATCGACCGCTCGAAGGATTACTGGGATTCCCGCCGCGAGGTGCTGCCCAAGGGCCACATCGCCAATGACGGAGCAGCACGCCCATGACGGCCCAAGACCCTACCGCCATTCCCGGCCAGGTCGACCTGGAGCCCGGCTCGCCCGAGCCGGTGGCCGATGCCGACCCCACCGCGCGTACCGCGCGGCTGGCGCGCGGCACGCGCCCGATGACCGACGCCGAGCGACAGCAGCGGCAGGCGGCGCAGAGCTGTTCCCTGCCGGACAAGGAGGATGCGACCACCGGCTGCAGCCAGGCGCTGCATTTCACCGTGTACTTCGACGGCACCGGCAACAACCGCGATGCGGAGCTGGCCAAGGCCGAATCCGAGCGGGCGCTGTCGAACATCGCGCGGCTGTACAGCGCACGCATCGATGGCCGCCCCAATGTGGTGTCGACCTACATTGCCGGGGTGGGAACGCCGTGCCCCGAAGTGGGCGATACCGGTGGCATGCTCGGGCTGGCGATCGGCAAGGGCGGCCGCGAGCGCATCGACTACGCGCTGGAAGAGCTGGACATGAAGATCCAGCAGCAGCCGCCATCCATGCGCATCGTGATCCTCAATGTGGCGGTGTTCGGCTTCTCGCGCGGGGCCGCGCAGGCGCGCGGTTTCGTGCGCGATCTGGTCGCGCTGTGCAAGCGGCAGCCCGATGGCACCTGGCTGTATCGCGACAGGACGCCGATCCGGATCGGCTTCGTTGGCCTGTACGACACCGTGGTGTCGGTGTGGCCGTCGCTGGCGCATGCGGCGGTCAATGCGGGCAACGGCCACAACGGCTGGGGCGAGGGCATGCGCATTCCGCAGATGGTCGTGCAGTCGGTGCACATGACCGCCGCGCATGAACTGCGCGGCCAGTTCCCGCTGGACTCCACCCGTGACGATGCGCGCTATCCCGACAACACCCAGGAGATCTGGTACCCGGGCGTGCACTCGGACGTGGGCGGTGGCTACGACCCGCAGCACCAGGGACGGCAGAACAGCATCGCCCGCTTCGCGCTCAACGAGATGTACGACATCGCGCTGGCCGGTGGCGTGCTGCTGAACCCGGTGACGCGCCTGCCGTCGCCGGTGCGGACCGAGTTCGACAAGACCGATCCCGAGCTGCAGGCGGCCTACAACGCCTACCTGCAGGCAGTGCGGATCAAGCGCGGGCGCATGGAAGACGTGCAGGCCGCGCACATGGAGCTGCTGCACCGCTGGCTGAAGGTGCGCGTGGCGCGTGGCGACAAGCTGCCGTCGATGCAGCGCCTGGCACAGCGGCAGCAGCAGCTCGAGGACGAGGTCAAGACGTTGCGGCGCGAGAAAATGCGGCTGCGCGATCCGTATGGGAACGACTACGCCGCCTCCAGCATGACCAGCGAGGAGATCGCCGAGTGGAACCGGGCGTCCGATGCGCTCAGTGCGCGCAGCGACGCACTCGGCGAGGTCAAGAAGCAGCGCAAGGGCCTGGCCAGTGAGACCGACACGCTGGTCGGCAAGATGGTGGCGCTACGCCGCAAGCGCGAGCGCGGCAAAACGTTGACCCTGGCCGAACGCACCATGCTGGACGCGTGGGACAACAAGACCCTGCTGCCGGAGGCGGTGGAGACCTTCTTCGACGGCTACGGCCACGATTCGATCTCGCACTGGTTCATCGGCAACCTGGCGCAGTGGCGCGTGCTGTACTTCGGCGACACCAAGTACAAGCCCGGCGAGGTGGTGGAAGGCGCGACCGCGCCGCAGGAGCAGACCGAACCGGCCTGACCGCCGCGGGCCGCCGCGCCCGCGGGTGCGGTCAGTCGCTGTGGCCGCGATGCACCGCTTCCACCCGGTAGCCGTCCGGGTCGACCAGGAAGGCCGCGTAGTAGGTGTCGCCATAGTCCGGTCGCAGCCCGGGGCCACCGTTGTCGGTGCCGCCGGCCGCGACCCCCGCCGCATGGAAGGCCTGCACCGCCTGTGGCGACGATGCCGCGAACGCAAGGTGGAAACCATCGCCGGGCGGCGCCGCGTCGGGCGTCAGGTTGAGCAGCAGCAGGTCCTGATCATCGACCAGACCGTAGCCGATGGATTCCGGGCCATCGAACACGCGGCGATAGCCAAGCGCGCCCAGCGTACCGTCGTAGAAGCGGCCTGCGCGCGGCAGATCGCGCACGCCGAGGGAGAGGTGATGCAGCATGCGGTCGGTTCCAGGCAGGGAGGCATGGAGCATACCGCGACCGCGCCTCCAGGCCTTCCGTGAGCGTCCCGAAAAACGCCATTGCGGGCCCTGCCAGCGGCGTGTGACTATGCGCGCACGCAGGGACAGGGGATGTCATGGGAAGCGAGAAAACGGACGTTGAGGAAGGCCGCCGTCAGGCCGGCACCTGGATGCCCATTGGCAGTACCCAGGCGCGTCGCAACGGCCTGCGGGCCGGCGCGATGGAGCAGCAGCTGCGCGCTGCGTCACCCCCCTGTTCAACCCTGCACGTTCATCCAGACGACCGCTCGGCGTGCAGCGCGACGTTGGCCGTTGCATCGATGCATTGACCTCCTCCTTACCCTTCCTCGCTCCACCACCAAGGACTGACCATGTCGTACACGGCCGTACAGATGCAGACGTTGCTTTCCGGTCTTTCACGCCAGCTGGCGGCCCTGTACGGGCGCGAGCTGAAGCAGGCCGGGCTGGAGATCGCGGTGCTGAGCGACGACACCCCGGATGAGGAGGTGGCCCGGCGCATCAACGTGGCCTATGCGCACGCCAGCGAGCAGGCGATGGAGCTGATGCGGATGTTCGGGCGCACGCCCGAGCTGGCCGGCGATGCCACCTGGCTGGCACTGCAGCAGCGCTACCTGAGCGGGTTCGAGAACATCGTCTCCAAGCTTCACGACGCCCAGCGCCTGGATACCGAGAAGCTGGAAACCGTGCTGGGCATGATGTCCCAGGTGACCGCTGTTCCCATGCCGGGCCCTGGCGGCAAGATCGGCAAGGTCGTGGGCATCAGCGAGGATGGCGTGGACCTGGTCAACCTGCTGGTAGCCGCCCGAACGGGCGACTACAGCACCGTTGCCACCCGGCTGACCATGTTCGTGGTGGGGGGCATGATCGAGGCCACACTGGAGCGCTTCCCGTTCGCAGGCCCGGTGCTGGCCGCGTCCGGTCTGGTCGGCGTGGTTGAGGATGCGCTGGAGGAGCAGGTGGCCGGCTCCTTCCAGACGCTGCTCGCCAACGAGGAAGCGCGGTTCGTGGTCGAGCGCTCGTACGCGCTGTATGGCCAGGGCTTCCAGCAGTTCGAGGGCATCGACTACGCGGCGTTGATGGGCACCTCCGGCGCCGACAGTGTCTACGGTCTCGACGGCAAGCAGAACATCATCGGCGGCGGTGCGGGCAACGACCGCATAGAAGGCGCCGGCGGCGGCGATGTGCTGGGCGGCGGGTCCGGCAACGACCGCCTCTACGGGGGCGGCGGCAACGACCAGCTCGAAGGCGGCGACGACGACGATGTGCTGGAGGGCGGGCTCGGCAACGACCGGCTCGAAGGGGGCGCGGGCCGCGACTACTACGATTTCACCGATGCCGATTTCGCCGGCGGCCCCAGCCAGGACGTCATCATCGACAGTGATGGCGATGGCGCGATCCGCTTCAACGGCACCGTCATCGGCAGCGACCTGGGCGATGGCGTGGTCAGCCGGGTCAGCGCGCAAGGCTTCTACTGGCAGACCGCCGACAAGACCTTCAACATCCTGATCAGCGACCCCAACGACGACGGCACGCGTACGCTGATCATCGTGCATCGCGCGACCAACAGCCGCATCCGCGTCGACAACTGGTCCGACGGCCACCTCGGTATCACGCTGCCCACCTACAATCAGCCCGGGACGCCGGAAAACCCGATTCCGCAGACCAATGGCGACGATCTTGTCGGTCGTGACGGCGATACGGACACCGTCCCCAGCGGACACGACATCATCCACGGGCTGGAAGGCAACGACGGCATCGACGGCGGATACGGCAACGACCGTATCGATGGCGGCGGCGGCGACGACTTCCTGCTGGGCGGGCCGGGCGACAACGTCATGTCCGGGGGCACCGGCAACGACATCATCGTCAACGGTGGCATGGTGATGAACTGGCGGCGCTGGGAAGAGATGACGCCGCACCTGGACACGCGCATGTATGAGGAGCTTGCCAAGCGCGGCGATCTCCACTCGCACGGCAACGCGTGGATCGCGTACTACGCCAACGGCCAGGCCGTGGACCTGGACGATACGTTCGCCCGGCTGATCAACCTGGAGGTTGAAGCGTGGGGGCGCAACAATACGCCCATCTGGCGCCACCTGGACGCCAATCAGTACCGGAACGGCAACGACACCATCGATGCCGGATCCGGTGCGGATACGGTCTATGCCGGGGAGGGCGACGACATCATCGACGGCGGCACGGGCAACGATCTGCTGATCGGCGGGCACGACGCGGACGTGATCAATGGGGACGACGGCGATGACCGGATCTACGGCGATGTCATCACGGGAGGCCGGACCAGCCTGTTCCAGGAGCTGAGCACCGGTGTATCGAACCTGGCCAACAATGCCGGCGCGGACATACTGGACGGTGGCGCCGGCAACGACATGATCTTTGGCCAGGGGGGATCGGACATCCTGCGCGGCGGCGATGGCGACGACGAGCTGTGGGGCGATCGGCTGAATGCCCCGGTGGGCGATCCGCTCTACTCGCCTGGCCCGGCCGGCAACGACCACCTCGACGGCGGCGCCGGCAACGACTGGCTGCTTGGCAATGCCGGCGATGACACGCTGTTTGGCGGCAGCGGAAACGACATTCTGCACGGTGATGACCACATCACGCCGGAAGCCGAACATGGCAACGACGTGCTCGACGGGGGCGAGGGCAACGACTACCTGTATGCGTGGGGCGGCAACGACGTGCTGGATGGCGGTGCAGGCAACGACGTTCTGATGGGCGGCACTGGCAATGATCGCCTGACCGGCGGCAGCGGCGATGACGAGCTGCAGGGCGGCACCGGCGACGATCGCCTGGAGGGGGGCGAAGGCGATGACGAACTGTTCGGCGAGGACGGCGACGACATCCTGTCCGGCGGCGACGGACAGGATGAATTCGTGGGCGGAGCGGGCAACGACATCCTCAATGGCGGCGCCGGCAACGACTCCCTGTGGGCCGATGACGGCAACGACGTCATCAACGGTGGCGACGGTGACGACCGGCTGTTCGGCGGCGCCGGCAACGACAGCCTCTCCGGCGGCGCGGGTTGGGACAGGCTCGAAGGCGGTGCCGGCGACGACCATCTCGATGGCGGCGGCGCGGGCGACGAACTGCATGGCGGTGCCGGCAATGACGTGCTGGCCGGCGGTGCGGGCGACGACCGCCTGTACGGCGATGACGAGGAAGGCGCCGGCAACGATGTGCTGTACGGCGGCGAAGGCTGGGACTCCCTGGAAGGCGGCGCCGGCCACGACACCCTGCACGGCGACGCCGGCAATGATGACCTGCTGGGCGGCGCCGGCAACGATGTGCTCGACGGCGGCGCGGGCAACGACCTGCTCAAGGGCGGCGAGGGGCAGGATACCTACGTGTTCGGCCTCGACAGTGGGCACGACGCCATCGAGGATGGCGACGCCGACAGCATCATCCGCCTCGCGGAGGACATCGTTCCGGCCTACGTGGTGGTACAGCGCAACGGCAACGATGCGTACCTGACGATGGTCGGCAATCCGAACTGGTCCCTCACGCTGCGCGAGTACCTGTCGGCGCCACTGGGCGGTGCGCCGTCGATCCGCTTCTTCGACGGCAGTGTGCTGACCCACGCGCAGATCCGGGCCACGTTGATCCAGCCGACTTCGGGCAGCGACTACATCGACGGCTATGAGACCGACGACCACATCAACGGTGGGGAGGGCAACGACACCATCTCCGGTGGGCAGGGCAACGATCTGCTCGAGGGCGGCGAAGGCGACGACAGGCTGTCGGGCGGTGAAGGCGACGACGTGCTGATCGGTGGGGCGGGCAATGATTCCCTGAACGGATACGAAGGCAACAACGAACTCTATGGCGGTGACGGGGATGACCTCCTGGAGAACCGCGACGGCAATTCGCTGATGGACGGCGGTGCCGGCAATGACATCCTCAGCGGCCACGATGGCGACGAGATCTACGTATTCAAGCGCGGCAACCAGGCCGATCAGTTGATCTATTCCACCACCGGGGGTGTCGATACGCTGCGGCTCGGGCCGGATATCGCGCTGTCCGACCTGGAGTTCACGCTGACCGAGAACATGTTCTCCGGCGCATCCCTGGACATCCGCATCAAGGGCACCGACGACGTCTTCAGCATCTACACGGCGCTGTACCTGGGTGACGCTGCCGAGAGCTCCGGCGATATCGACCGGGTCGAGTTCGCCGATGGTACGGTGATGACCGCGGCGGACTTCTACAGCCACGTGCTCGCCACGGCGCGTTATGCCGGCGAAATAACCCAGCTCCGCTTGGGCTCCGGCGCTGGCGATACGATCACCGGTGACAGCAGCGGTGAGGTGTTCTATGCGATGGGCGGCGATGACGTTGTCGACGGCGGCGACGGCAACGACGACATCCGGGGCGGGAGCGGCGATGACCATCTGACGGGCGGGGCCGGCGATGATTTCCTGCGCGGGGCGGAGGGTGCCGACGTCCTGTACGGTGGCATCGGCAACGACACCCTGGTGGGCGGCTACGGCGACGATACGTTCCACTACAACGCAGGCGACGGCCACGACACCATCGTGGACAGCGGTGCCTTCAGCTCCTCGGGCGACATGGGGGGCGACGGCTTCGATCGCCTGTTCCTGGGCGCCGGGTTGAACAGTGCCGACGTCGTGGTGACGCGGTCCGGGGACAACGGCCTGACGATCCACTTCACCGGCCGCCCGGATGACCGGATCCTGCTGGAGAACCAGCTGTGGGGGAACAGTCAGGTCGCCCCGGATGCCATCGAGGAGATCGTGTTCGCCGACGGTACCGTGTGGACGACCGCGGATCTGCTGACGCGGATCGATGCGGCGCCGGTCGTGGCACGCACGCTGGTGCCGGTGCTGGCGCCGGCGGGCAGCGCCTTCAGCTACACGATTCCGGCCGACCTGTTCAGCGACAACGGTCCGGTGAGCTGGGAGGTCAGCAACTATCCCGAATGGCTGCAGTACGACCCGCAGACGCGGACGTTGAGTGGACAGGTGCCGGCCGACTGGTCATCGAGCTACGGGATCTCGATCCGCGCAACGGATGGCTACGGCCAGCAGACCTACACCAGCTTCACCATCGTTGGGGGGACGCCCATCGAAGGCACTGCTTCCAACGACACCCTGACCGGCACCGCGTACAACGATGTGCTGGTGGGCCATGCGGGGGATGACCGTCTCGACGGACGTGCCGGCGCGGATTACATGTTCGGCGGCACAGGCAATGATGGCTACACGGTCGACAACTTCGATGACAAAGTGGTTGAAGTGGCCGGGGAAGGCGTCGACAGCATCTCGTCCAGCATCACCTGGACGCTGGGCGAGAACGTCGAGAATCTGACGCTGTCTGGCACCCGCGAGATCAACGGCACCGGCAACGCCCTGGGCAACGTCATCACCGGCAATTCGGCGGCCAACATGCTCACGGGCAAGGGCGGCGCGGACCGGCTGGAAGGCGGCGCAGGCGATGACCGCCTGTTCGGCGATGACGGCGACGACGACCTGGACGGTGGTGCAGGCCGGGACCGCATGGTCGGCGGCGCTGGCAACGACACGTACAGCGTCGACTCGGCCTTCGATGTTGTCTACGAGGAGGCGGGGCAGGGGATCGACCTGGTAAGCACGAGCCTCGGCACCTACACGTTGGGGGACCACATCGAGAACCTGACGTTCTGGCTGTCCGGATACACCACCGGCCACGGCAACGCACTGGACAACGTGCTCACCGGCAGCAACGGCGTCAGCACGCTGTATGGGTACGACGGCGATGACACGCTGGATGGCGGCCTCGGTGAGGATCACCTGGTTGGCGGCCGCGGCAACGATACCTACGTTGTCGATCAGGCGGGCGACACGGTGGTCGAACTGGCCGGCGAAGGAATCGACACGGTCAGGGCGTCAACCCACTACACCCTGTCCGATGACCTGGAGAACCTGACCCTGTCGGGTTCGTCCGCCCTCACCGGCACCGGCAATGCCGCCCACAATGTCCTGACCGGCAACAGCGGCAGCAATACGCTCACTGGCCTGGCCGGCAACGACACGCTCGACGGTGGGGCCGGCGCGGATACGCTGGTGGGTGGTACCGGCAGCGACCTCTACCTCCTGCGCACCGGTTATGGCACCGATACGGTGGTGGAAACCGCGAGCGATGCCGGCGACCACGACATCGCCCGGTTTGCCACGGCGGTGTACGACGACCTGTGGTTCACGCGTGTGGCCGGCTCGAACGATCTGAAGATCACCGTCCTGGGCAGCCAGGACGTGCTGGTGATCAAGGACTGGTACCTGGGCGACGCATACCGGATCGAATCGGTGGAGGCCGGCGGCATGCGCCTGGCGGCGGCCGACGTGCAGGCCCTGGTGACGGCGATGGCACAGTCGGGCAAGACCGGCACCGCCAAGCTCACCGCTGCCCAGCGTGCGGCGCTGCAGCCGGCCTTCGCGGCGACCTGGCAGTCGCAGGCCAGCAGTGTGGCCGCCCAGACCGAAGGCAGTGCGGGCGCCAGTGGCGGTCAGGAACTGAACGCGCTGATCGCGGCCATGAGTACCTTCGCCGACAGCAGCAGCACCTTCGACACCGCCCCCGACGATGCGCTGCGGTCGAGCACGTGGGCGCACGCGGATGGCGGCAAGAACGCCTGGCTGCTGCAGCACAACGACGTGATGGCCGTCCGCGTCGCGTAAGGGAAGGCCGGTGTCACACTCGCCGGCTACAATGGCACCGCGGCCCCGGCGATCCTGTCGGGGCCGTTTCCGTCTGCTGCATGAGTGCCGTGCCGATGTTGCTGCGTTCGATCCTGTGCGTGCTGCCCCTGCTGCTGGTGGGTTGCGCAACGTCTCCGCCGGCCCGGCCGGCGCCCAATCCGGATGCGTTGTGGGGCATCGTGCAGCGCGATTGCATGGAGGCGACGCCGCGCGCGTCATGCCTGGCGGTGGCGGCCTCGCCGCAGCGCCGCGACGTGCTGCTCAAGGATGCGCACGGCGACTACCAGTTCCTGCTGCTGCCGATGGACCGGGTCAGCGGCATCGAAAGCCCCGCGCTGCTGCGCAGCGGGGCACCCAACTATTTCGCGGCCGCCTGGCAGGCGCGCACGCATACCGAGCAGGCGCTGGGTCGGCCGCTGCCGCGCGAGGTCGCCAGCCTGGCCCTGAACTCGCCGCACGGCCGTTCCCAGCATCAACTGCATATCCACGTCGATTGCCTGCGTGCGGATGTGCTGGCGGCCCTGCAGGGCTGGCGCGCGGCGATCGGTACGCGGTGGCAGCCGCTGCCGGGTCCGCTGCGGGGCCATGTCTACCAGGCACGCCGCCTGCCGGGTGACCTGCTGACGGCCAATCCGGTGCGGCTGCTGGCCGATGACCTGGCCGCACCCGGCGAGCTCGGCCAGTGGTCGTTGCTGGTGGCCGGGGAACGTGCGCCCGACGGTACGCCGGGATTCGTGATGCTGGCCACGCAGCTGGATCCGGCCAGCGGCAACCAGGCCAGTGCCGAAGAACTGCAGGACCATGCCTGCGCGGTACTGACCGGCGCGGACGGCGCGCTGGAGCGTGTGCGCTGACGCGGCGTCGGCCGGCACGCGACTATCGAGACGTGGCAGCGATGTCTATCATCGCTACCGGCGCGGCTGCGCGCACGGACTGACCAGAGGAAGGACCCCGCCATGACCGATGCATCCACACACCTGCTGCCGGCGCCGCGCGCCCTCTGCGCCGCCCTCCTGCTGGCGGTGCCGTGGGTGGGCCTTGCGGCTGACGCCCGCGATGCCGCCGGCAACCGGCTCGAGGCGTTGATCGAGCAGCCCGGCACCGCGCCGCCGCCGACCCTGGAAGGCGGCGACCCCGACATGGCGCAGGCGGTATCGCCGCTGTTCTGCACCGGCGACCGCGCCTGGTGCCTGCGCCTGATCGCCAGCCGCAACAACCCGCGGCCCTCGCTGCAGGTGCGGGAGTTCGTGCCGGGCGAGGCCGAGCCGCGCGACCGTCATGTGGGCTACACCGGCCCCGAACGCGACGGCCAGTTCCAGGTCTGGCCCTACCTCCTTCGCCTCGCGCCCGGCCTGGGCGCGCCCAGAGTACCCACCGATCCGGTGCAGGCCGCGTTCGAGAACGTGGTGGTCGGCGTGACCGTGGAACAGACGGCGGGCTATTCCGGCGGCGGCGCGTCCAACAGCACGCTGTTGCTGGAGACCATCTACCACACCGATGAAGGCGCCGAGAGCAGCAGCGTGTTGTCGCTCCCGGTGGCGGGACAGGCCAGCATCCGCGCCTGCTTCAGCGAGCAGGACGCAACCCGGCGCAAGGGCGCCTGCCACGACGAATACACCTTCAGCGCGGCGCTCTCGCTGCTGCCACAGGGCCAGGACATGCCATTGCTGCGCTACGTCAGCACCGCCACCCGTTTCCCGGCGTTCGTCTCGCGCAACCGCGATTCGCTGGCCAAGGGCGCGTTGAGCGACCGCGATCTGCGCACCGCGCGTGACCCGGCCTGCAGCGTCGAGCGGACCCTGCGCTTCGTTTCGGGCCGCTACGTGGCCGAACCGGCCCTGCCGGACTGCAGCGAATTCACCGGTCTGTAGGCGGAAATCGTCGCAAAGCCACGCTATAGTGGCCGATCAATGCGGTGCCCGCTTTCGCGCCCGGGCCGACTGGCGCGTCGTCAACGACTCATTCCATGACTGCTGAAACGAATACCCCGGCCGCTGCGGCCGCGCCGACCGGTCCGCTGTTCTACCGCCAGACCGTGCCGCTGAGCGCCGAAGCGCATGCCAACTGGCGCCTGCGCACCGAATCGGCGAGCTTTGCCGCCGACACCAACTCGCTGCCGGTGGTGGTGGGTGAGTTCGGCTCGATCGCCCAGTTCTACCCGATCCTGTTCACCGGCAAGGAAGCCGTGCCGCTGGCAGCCGTGGGCCTGGCCAAGGACAACCTGTTCGTGGCCGATGGCTACTGGGCCCCCGATCATTACGTGCCGGCCTACGTGCGCCGCTACCCGTTCGTGTTCATCCAGACCGAGGACCCGCAGAACTTCGTGCTGGGCGTGGATGCCGGTGCCGACGTGGTCAACCAGGGCGATTCCGAGGAAGGCCAGCCGCTGTTCGAGAATGGCGAGCCGACCGAACTGGTCAACGCAGCGATGCGCTTCTGCGGCGACTTCACCCGTGAGCACGAGCTGACCCGTCAGTTCAGCACGGCGCTGATCGAGCAGGGCCTGCTGGTGGACCGCAGCATCGATGTGACCCTGTCCAACGGTGCGCAGATGTCGATCAACGGCTTCCGCGTCGTGGACGTGGAGAAGTTCTCCAAGCTGCCCGACGAGCTGGTCGTGGCCTGGCACCGCAACGGCTGGCTGGCGCTGGTGCACCACCACCTGAGCTCGCTGGCGCGCTTCAACGCGCTGGTGCAGCGCCAGAGCGCACTGCCGCTGCCCGCCGCCGCCTGATCGGCGACAGTGCAGCACACCGGACGGCGGCCTGCGGGCCGCCGTTCGCGTTTCGGGGCGCCGCGTCAGTCGCGGGTGCTGACTTCCCAGGTGGCATGCAGCACCCCCGGTTCGCGCTGCAGCCGTGCCACCACGGCATCGAGCTCATGCGCCGCCACGGCGGTACTGACCAGAATCGCCACGATCTCCACCGGCGCATCGCCGTGTTCGACCACCTGCACGTCGCCCACCGGGTACTGCGCGGCTTCCAGAAGCTCCACCAGGCGCTCGCGGACCACCGGCGTGGCGATCGGATCGGCGCTCAGGCGCACCTCGTAGGTGGCCTCGGACGCGGCCTCGTTGATCGGAATGCGGTTGATCGCGTTCACCAGCGGACGCAGCAGGGTATTGCCGGCAATGACCAGGGCGGTCAGCAGCACGCCTTCGGCCAGCATGTCCGCGCCGGTGCAGCAGCCTACCGCCGCCGAACACCACAACGTGGCCGCGGTGTTGAGCCCGCGCACGTTCATGCCTTCCTTCATGATCACGCCCGCGCCGAGGAAGCCGACGCCGGACACCACGTAGGAAATCACCCGGACCGCTTCGGTGGATCCGGCAATGCGCATGCCCAGGTCGACGAAGGCGGCCGCGCCGACGGCCACCAGCACATTGGTGCGCAGGCCGGCGGTGCGCTGGCGGTACTGCCGTTCGGCGCCGATCAGGGTGCCCAGCACGAACGCGGCCACCAGGCTGACCACGGTGTCCAGGAACGGGTACAGCGTGAAGGTCTCGATGAAGCGCATGGGCTCAGTGCCGGCTCTGCAGCAGCTCGGGCGGGGTATCGGGGGCGGTCATGGCAGGCTCCAGCAGGCGATGGCGCGGAGTGTAGCCGCTCGCGGTGACCGCGCGGGGTGCTTAGTCGGAAACCCGATATGCATATCCCGGTCGGTCATTTCACCCGCAGGTCCCCATTCAGCAAACTGGCGCCCCTCCCGGCCCGCACGCCTTGCATCGCGCGCGCCGGCGCTCCGTTTCCCCACCCTGGAACCTGCATGTCTCTGCTCCACCGTTCGTTGCGTCCGCATCCTCTGGTCCTGTCGTTGTTGCCCCTGCTCGGACTGGCGCCGCTGGCCGCCGCCGCCCAGGACACGGCACCCACCCAGCTCGACGCCGTCAAAGTCACCGGGTCGCGCATTCCCCGCGCAAGTGTGGAGGGGCCCTCGCCGGTGACGGTGATCACCCAGGAGCAGATCGAGGCGCAGGGCTACCGCAGCGCGTTCGAGGCCCTGAGCGCGCTGACCGAGAACACCGGCAACGTGCAGGGCGAGGACTTCGGCAACACGTTCACCCCGGCGGCCAACACCATCAACCTGCGCGGGCTCGGCCCGAACCGCACGCTGGTGCTGGTCAACGGGCGCCGCCAGTCGGACTACCCGCTGGCCTACGAGGGCTCGGTGAACGTGGTCAACCTGGCCAACATTCCGAGCGCCCTGATCGACCGCATCGAGATCCTGGCGGGCGGTGCATCGGCCGTGTACGGCTCGGATGCGATCGCCGGCGTGGTCAACATCATCCTCAAGCGTCACTACGACGGCGTGGGCATCAATGTGCGCGCCGGCACCACCGAGCAGGGCGGCGGCGACAACCAGCGCGTGCAGGCGGTCGGTGGCGGCTCGGGCGACCAGTGGGACGCGATTTTCGGCCTGGAACTGGGCAACCGCAAAGCGATCTACGGCTCGCAGCGCGACTTCATGGATTCGCTGACCGACGATCCGCGCGGCATTGCACCGCTGCCGACCGCCGTGGCGTATCGCCGCAATGCGGGCACCGGCAACTACATCGATCCGGGCCTGGACGGCTGCGATGCCGCCAGCGGCCTCTATGGCGGCAGCGTGTTCCGTGCGCAGAATCCTCGCCAGGGCGCCTACTGCGGCAGCAACGAAGCGGCCGCCACGTTCTGGACCGTGCAGACCGAGAAGCGCAACATCGACGCCTACAGCGCGCTGACCTGGCGCCTGAACGACCGCCAGGAACTGTTCGCCGACGCGGCCATCGGTACCGCACGCATCTACAACAACACCCGTGCGCCGACCTGGACGTCCTCGCGCAACTACTTCTACAACCAGAACAGTGGGCAGCTGGAAACCTGGTACCGCCGTTTCGCGCCGGAAGAAATCGGCGGCGTGCAGGCCAACGCCAACCGCTTCCTGGAACAGTCGTGGTCCTTCAACGTGGGCGCGCGCGGCAGCCTCGGCAGCTCGGACTGGGATTACGAAGCGGCCTACAGCCGCTCGCGCTACGAGAACCGCACGCGCCGCCCGGCATTGCTGGCCGGCATCAATGACTATCTGCTCGGCCCGAAGCTGGGCACGCGCAACGGCGTGGACGTGTACGCACCGGACCCGACGCGCCTGTACCAGCCGCTGACGCCCACCGAGTACGACGGGCTGTCGGATACCTATGAAAGCCGCAACGCGGCCTGGCTGCAGACCGCCAGCGTCAGCGTCAACGGCGAACTGTTCGCACTGCCCGGGGGCCGTGCCGCGCTGGCGGCCGTGGTTGAAGCGGGCAGCCAGGGCTACCGGAACCGTCCCGATCCGCGCCTGGGGACCGGTGAATTCTGGAACACCAGCGCAGGCATTCCGGCCGGCGGCGAGCGCGACCGTTACGCGGCCGGTGTGGAGCTGCAGTTGCCGCTGCTGGAGCGCCTGACCGCCACTGTGGCCGGCCGCTACGACCAGTACCGCGCCGCCGGCGACCACATCGGCAAGGCCACCTGGAGCGCGGGCCTGGAGTTCCGACCGGTGGATACGCTGCTGCTGCGCGCGAGTGCGGCCAGCAGCTTCCGCGCGCCCGACATGAACTACGTGTTCGCCACCGAGACGCGCGGCTACAACCCGGGCATGACCGACTACTGGCGGTGCCGTACCGCCGGCCAGGCCTACGACGACTGCGACTACAGCGGCCTGGCGATCGACTACACCAGTGGCGCGAATGCGCAGCTGCAGCCTGAAACGGCGCGGTCCTACGGGCTGGGCGCGGTGTGGTCGCCATCGGCCAACCTGGATGTCACCGTCGACTACTACGACATCCGCATCGAGGATGAAGTCACCAACCTGGATTCGACGCGCATCCTCAAGGACGAAGCCGATTGCCGGCTGGGCCAGACCGTGGGTGGCGACGCCCGTGACATCGGCTCGGCACAGTGCCAGGACGCGTTGCGCCGGGTGATCCGCAACCCGGCCGATGCCGCGGTGCAGCCCAACCAGGTGGTCCGCGTGCTGATCAATCCGATCAACGCGGCCTCCGAATCGGTGCGCGGCGTGGACCTGAAGGCCAATCTGCGCTGGGATGCCGGCCGCTACGGGCGCTTCTCCAGCCGCCTGGCGTACTCGCTGGTGATCGATCACGACTACCGGCAGTTCGATGGTGACGACATCCAGGACCAGCGCAACTCGCTGGATTCCTACCAGTGGCGCAGCCGCATCAACGGCAGCGTGACCTGGGCGATCAACGACTGGACCGCCACCCTGTACGGGATGCGCTACGGCTCGCTGCCGAAGACCGACGGCAGCGGCCGCATCGCGCCGTACATGACCTACAACGCCAGCCTGTACCGCAAGCTCAACGACAACGCCACGCTGGGCCTGATCGTCAACAACCTGCGCGACAGCCGCCCGCCGGCGGACCGCAATGGCGGCGGCTGGCCGTTCTATCCGGTGGGCAACTACGATCCCTACGGCCGCCAGCTGTGGCTGGAGTTCGACTACCGCTTCCTGTGATCCGGCAGTACCCATGACACCCGAAGGCCCGGCCATGCCGGGCCTTCTGGTGCGCGCCGTGCTGTAGGGGGATGCGCCGGTGCTGCGCTTGTGCGACGCACGTCAGCGTCCGTGCCGCCCCCACCGCCGATGCTGCGGCCACAGTGGAGGGGGAAGGGTGGCCGATGAACAGGATGATCGTGGCGGTGCTCGTGGTCGTGGCGTGCGCGCCTGCGCAGGGCCAGGCGGTGTACAAATGCGTGTCTGGCGGGCAGGTGCGGTATCAGTCCGCGGCGTGCTCCGACGGCCGTACCGAGCAGAGCTGGAGCGCGGTGCAACGCCGCCCGGTGCGCTACTACGCCGCCTATGTGGAAGCACTGCGGCGGGAGCTCAAACGCGACGCGGCCGCGGGGGGGGACCCGCAGGAGGGGACCTCCCCCCACCAAAGACGAGACAAAGCACCGCCAGCGATACGCGGCCATCTGATCTCCGTGCATCGCGATCCGCAGGCCTGCGCCGCGGCCCGCCAGCGGCGCGACGCGGCGTATCGCGCCGTTGGCCTGAAGCGCGACTTCGCGCTGTCCCGGCGGATGGACGATCAGGTCTTCGAGGCGTGCCGGTGAACGTTGGTGCGGGGATGCAGCAGACGGGAGGGCGATCAGGCGCGGGCGCGGGCGCGCGGCTGCGGGCGCAGTGGCCTGCGCGCGAGCAGCAGCGGGCGCGCCAGCCAGCGTGCGAGCAGGTATTGCACCAGCAGCGACAGCGCGATGACGGCGGCGGCGGTCACCAGATTCAACCACGGGCGTTCGGCGGTGGCCGCCACCAGGGCGACGAGCCCGGCCAGCGGCGTGAGCAGTGCCAACGCGGCCGTGCAGGCCAGCAGGGCCGCTGCGGCGCTGCGCGAGGGCGGCACCGGGGACACCGCGCCGTCCAGCCCATCCCACACGCCGCGGGTGCCGACCACGGCGATGGCCATCATCAGCAACGGCATCGCGATGCGGATCGGCAGGGGCACCTGCGCAGGCACATACGAGAACAGCGGAAGATCCATCAGGCTCACCAGCAGAAATGTCCAGCCGCTCCACATCGCCAGCAGGCAGGCGGGCCCGAACACGGCCACCACGCCGGTGCGGACATCCACCGGTCGCGATGCGCGGGCCGGGTGGCCGACCTGCACGGCGGCAAGCATGGCGATGGCCAGCAGCCCGGCCCAGCCAAGCAGTTCGGCGCCGTGCACCAGCACCGGGGCGAGTGGGCCGAGCGACTGCAGAAGCCCGGCGAGTGCGAGGCCGGCGGCGTGCCCTGCGATCAGCAGGCCGACGAACACCAGGCCGGCACGCCAGCGGTGATGCAGGTCGCGGATGTCGAGGGCGTGGGTCAGCACCACGCCGATCAGCCAGGTCAGCAGCAGTGGCTCGGCAGCGCGCTCGACAAACGCGAGAATGCGGCCTGCCCAGAGCTGTGCCGGCGGGGGCGTGGTGTCGGCCGACAGCGGCACCCATTGCGGATACCACTGCCACAGCGAACCCGCCAGCAGGACCGCAAGCGACAGCAGGGTCGCCTGCAGGGGCAGGCGCAGTACGGGCACCACGGGCATCGTCGACTCTGTTCCCTGTGTTCGTCGATGCTCAATCGTGCCGCAGGCGCGGAGTCCTGCCAACCCCGCGCCTGCGCATTCACCTGGTGTGGAGCCGGAATTACGCGTTTCGGTCGTAGGCGAACTGGATACCGGCCGTGCCGCCGGTCTGGATGAACAGATCGATGAAGGCCGGCACGGTGTCGGTGCGGCTCCAGTCGCGCTGCAGTTCGCAGAACAGCTGCGGCACGCTGATGAGCACGCCGCCGGCCTGCTCGATACGGCGCAACGCGGCCTCATGCGCGGCCAGCGAGGTGCCGCCGACGGCATCGACCACCACGTAGACCTCGTAGCCTTCGCGCAGCGCATCCAGCGCGGGGAAGGTCAGGCAGGCTTCGGTCCACAGTGCGGTCATGATCAGCTTGCGCCGGCCGGTGGCCTCGACCGCTTGGCGGAACGCCACGTCTTCCCACGAATTGATGGTGGTGCGGTCGTAGGTGGGGTAACCGTCCAGCACCTTGCGCAGCTGCGGAATCGGCGGCTTGTTCAGCCCGCTCTGGACGTTGACCGTGGAGTGCACGATCGGCAGCCCGTAAGCCACGGCGGCCCGCGCGGTGCCGACGATGTTGTTGACCAGCAGCTGGCGGTCCATCGAAGCGATGGAGTTCACCTGGACCGGCTGGTAGTCGATGATGACGAAGGCGGCATTCTGCGGCGTGAGCAGGGTGTCGGTGGCGGGATCGCGGATCGGTTCGCTGGCCATGATGGGCTCCTGTGGGGGATGACGCGGTAGCAACGCGGGCGCGGTGGCTGCGTTGAAGGGCACGGCCGTGCAGGGAGCACGGCCGCAGGGGTCAGTGCGGGGTGGCGGCCATGCGACCGAAGCGCCCGCTGTTGAAATCGCGCATCGCCTGGGCGATCTCGGCGTCGGTGTTCATCACGAACGGTCCATAGCCGACGATCGGCTCGTCGATCGGCTCGCCGCTGAGCAGCAGCACGGTGGCGTCCGTATCGGCCACGATCGAGACATCACGCCCGTCGCGATCGAGCATGACCAGCTGGGCCTCATGGGCGACCTGCTGGTCGTTGACGGTCACGCTGCCCTTGAGCACCACCAGGGCCAACGTGCGGCCGGCAGCGACCTCCAGCAGCGTCTGGTGACCCTGCTTCAGGCGCAGGTCCCAGACATCCATCGGCGTGAACGTCCGGGCGGGGCCGGCGTGGCCCTCGAAGCTGCCGGCGATCACCCGGACGGTGCCGGCCCCGTCGGGCAGGGCAACGCGCGGAATATCGCGGTCAAGCAGGGTCTGGTAGCCCGGCGTGGCCATCTTGTCGGCGGCCGGCAGATTCACCCACAGCTGCACCATGTCCAGGGTGCCGCCGCTGCGGGCGAACGACGGGGCGTGGTACTCCTCGTGCAGGATGCCTGCGCCGGCGGTCATCCACTGCACGTCGCCGGCACCGATATGGCCGCCGGCGCCGGTGGAATCGTGATGCTCCAGCTCTCCTTCGTAGACGATGGTGACCGTTTCGAAACCGCGGTGCGGATGCTGCCCCACGCCCCGGCGCTGGTCGGTGGGCTCGAACCGGTACGGGCCGGCGTAGTCCAGCAACAGGAACGGGCTCAGGTGCTGGCCGTGCGTGCTGTAGGAAAACAGCGAGCGGGCCGGGAAGCCATCGCCGACCCAGTGCGGGCGGGGGGCGCTGTAGACGCCAAGGACCTTCTTCATGGGGGATCTCCATCCCGGGCGTTCCCGGGCGATTTCTGTTGGAGATCACGATATGGGTGGAACGATCTGGCCGGTAGCCGCCAATTTGTGGCCTGAGCGTCCTGCTGGGTGAACGATGGCGCCCCGCCAGGCCGGCGGGGCGCCGGTAGGTCAGAAGCGCAGGCTGAGGTTGAGTCGCGCGGTGCGGCCCGGTCCCGGCATCAGGCTCATGGCCAGCGGGTCGAGGTAGTAGGTGTCGCGGACGTTGTTGATCACCAGCTCCATCGAAAGGCGCTCATCGACGCGGTAGCTGGCATAGAGGTCATACAGCGCGGCCGGCAGATAGAGATTCTGCATGCCGGTCGAGCCGGTGGTGTTCCAGGGCTTGTCCAGCTCGTGAGTGGGGCCGGCGTTGTAGATGCGCCGGATGCCGGCATCCAGACGGCGGTCGAACAGGCGCACGCCGAGTGTGGTGTAGATCGAGTATTTCGGCGGATTCTGCGCATTCACGAACGACGTGCCGAAGCCACCGTTGACGCAGTCGGGCGTGTTCTCCAGCTTGGACCACTTGGCATACGGATCGTTGCGCAGCGTGGCCGCCGTTGCGGCATCGCAGGTGCGGGCGCGCTGGTAGTAGCTGGCCGACAGATCCAGGTAGGCCACGCCGATGTCGTAGCCGCTCTGCAGCTCGTAGCCGGAGACCAGGTAGCGGTCCACATTGACCACGCTGTAGCCCCAGTTTTTCGAATCGAACACGCGGGTGATCTGGTCGTTCACGTCGTTCTTGAAGTACGCCAGCTTGAAGGCGAAGCGGTCGCCGTCGCGCCACAGGTCACGCTTGAGCGTGCTGACGCCGATGTCCCAGGCGCGGTTCTTTTCCGGGAGCAGGTCGCGGGTCGGCATCGAGGTGGAATTGCCCACGGTGGACTCGAACAGGCCGGGCATTTTGTACCCCTGCGCGTACTTCACGTAGAAGAACGTGTCCGGGTCCAGGAACAGGCTCGCGTTGACATACGGCGTTGCGCCGTGGCCGCTGCGGGTAAACGGGGCGGCATAGTTCCAGGCCGTCGCGATCTGCTTCGTATAGAAGCCTTTGCTGCCGCGCGGGTCGGGAATGTAGCCATCGAAGTCGTAGACCTCGCCCAGCGTCCGGTCGCCATACGGGGAGGCGCGCAGCGAATCGAAGGTGTACTGCCCGTTGGCATCGGGGAACCATTCCTTGTACCAGCCGGGCAGCAGCGTGCCGTCCTTGCTGAGCCGCGCGAACGTGTAGGGCTGCGTGCGCGAGGCCGCGACCGAGGCGATGTGGTTGCGGTCGCGGCTGCGGTAGTCGATGTAGCGGCCGCCCACGGTCAGCGACAGCCAGTCGGTGGGCGCCCATTCCAGCGACGCCACGGCACTGGCCTCACGACGGACGCCGCTGCGCAGGTAGCGGTTGTTGTTGTAGTCCACCGCCAGCACCGGCGAATCCGGCGCGGTGTCCTCATGCTGGAAGGCCAGCCCGTAGGTCCAGGTCACGTCGCCCAGGTCGGTGAACTGGCGCGAGGTGTTGGTGGCGTCCAGCCCCCAGCGGTCGCTGCGCACGTCCGAGCGCAGGCCCGGCCCGTAGGTCTCGCCGAGCGTATCGGGCATCGCATCGCCGGGATATTCCTTGAACAGCGGCGTGTTGGCCACGTTGCTGTTGAACATGCGGCTGGTGGCGGAGGTGAACCACAGTGTGCTCTTGAGGTCCACCAGCGACTGTCCCTGCGGCTGGTAGCGATGCCGCAGCGAGAACGCGTTGATGCGCATCCTGCCCGGCTCGAACTGGTGCATGGTGTTGGCCTTGTCCACGTAGGTGACCCATTGGTTGGACTCGCCGACGCGGCCGATGGCCGAGGGCATGATTTCACCGAAGGAAGAATCGAAGTACCGGTAACCGGCTTCCAGGCGCTGGTCGTCGTTCGGCCGCCAGGTGAACTTGAGCAGCGCCGAGGTGTTGTCGGTGTGCGTGTTGAGCACTTCGTCGCCGCCGTGGAAGATGGCGGTGACCGGCAGGCTGCTCATGCCCGTACCGGCGGCGGACAGGTGCTGGCGGTCGTAGCGCGCGACATCGCGCTCGCCGGCAAAGTAGTTGCCCTGCGTTCGTTCTGCGTAGGCGGCGACGATATCGTAACGGTCGCGCTGGATCGCCAGTGCCAGGCTGCCGGAACGGTCCTCGGGCGAGGCAAGCGAGTTGCGATGCTCGCTGCCGCGCGCGATCTGTTTGAAGGAATGGCCGGGCGCGATGCTGTTGCTGGCGATGCCGCCACGCAGGCGCACGCCGATGTCCTGGCCCTCGCGCAGGATGTCGGCCGGGGTGAGCGTTTCCATGCTGACCACGCCGCCGATGGCGCTGGCGGCGTTGGCGGCCAGGGTGGGGCCCTTGCTGATGCTGACGCTGCTGATCAGGTCCGGATCGAGGTAGCTGCGTTGCTGCACCCCGGCATAGCCGCGATAGACGTCGATGGATTGCTGTCCACCATCGATCACCACCGGCACGCGTCCCTGGCCCTGCAGGCCACGGATGTTGACGTCGATGGCGCCGCCATTGCGGACATCGGCAGTGTGCACGCCAACGGCACCTGCCAGGATGTCGCCCACCGACTGGCCACGGAAGCGTTCAAGCGTTTCGTGCGGGATGTACACGCTGCCGGCCGGATCGCGGAACACCTCGTCGACCGAGCCCACCGGATCGCGGGTGGCCTGGCGGAGCTGCGCGCCCGGCACGCGCAGCGCACCGATCGACTGCACGCCACCACCAGCGGCGGTACGCAGCACCGCGCCGCCACTGGCGTCCCAGGTCACGCCCAGGCCGGTACCGGCCAGGAGCTGCTCCAGTCCCTGTGCAGGGGTGTAGTCGCCGCGCAGCCCGGGGCTGCGGCGGTCGCTGGTGAGATGGGCGTCGGCGGCGATGTGCAGGCCCGACTGCGCGGCAAAGCGGGTCAACAGAGGTGCGAGCGGCCCGGCCGGCAGTGCGTAGTGCTGCACGCCTCGGGCGGGGGCCGCCTGCGCGTTCGCGGTGGCGATGGGCACGGCCAGCAGCGGCAGCAGGGACAGGGCGCTGTGGATGGCCAGGCGCAGCGGGGCCTGGCGCAGCGGACGGGGGACGGAACGGAACATCGGCAATACCTGGAGGGAAAAGGGCACCCGCGCAGCGGGCTCACAGGGATTGCCCAACGAAAGCCGGAAAAGGGAACCCCGCTGTTCAACGGGGTCGCAGGCGGGTCCACCAGGGCCAGGGCTGTTCGATCCGCACGGGCAGGGCCGCCGCCACCAGCGCCAGGGCGCGATCGCTGTCGTGCAGCGGCAGTGCCGCCAGCAGGTGCAGCCCGGCGATGGCCGGGTCGCAGCCGAGGTAGCCGCGGCGATAGCGGCCCAGTTCGGCCACGACCGCGGCCAGCGGCGCAGCCTCGAACAGCAGCTGCCCCTGCGCCCAGCTCGCGCGGACCGCGTCTACCGGGCGTGGTGTATCGCTGCCGTGGCGGTCGAAGCGGCACTGCTGGCCGGCAGCGATCCGGCGCGGTGGCGCGGCATGGGGCTGGATCTCGACGGTGCCGTGGAAGACGCTGAGCAGCACCGCGTCATCCTGCAGCCACACCGAGAACCGGGTGCCGAGCGCCAGCAGTGTTCCGTACGGGGTGTCCACCACGAACGGGCGCGGCGGCGCGTGCGTATCGGTCGCGGTCTGCACCAGGAGTTCTCCGCGACGCAGCACGATGCTGCGAGCAGCGCTGCCGTAGGTGATGTCGGCAGCGCTGTCGCCGTTGAGCCACAGGGTGGCGCCCTCCGGCAGGGTCCAGCGGCCCGGTGCGGCGAACGCGGTACGGGGCATGGCCGGGCGCGCAGGGCCGTGCCACCGTGCCAGGCCGAGCAGCGCGACCGTGCCCAGCCCGAGTGTGCCGCCGATGCGGCGCAGGGCACGGCGGCGGGACACCGTGGCGCTTGCCAGCGCCTGTTCGGTGGCGGCCGGCGACAGGGTCGCGAACTGCGACCAGATCTGCTGCACCTGCGCCCAGGCCTGCCGGTGTTCGGGGTGCGCCTGGAGCCAGTGCTGCCATTGCTGGTGTACGGCGGGCGCAGCGTCGCCGTCCTGCAGCTCGGCGAACCAGTTCGCCGCCTGCTGCAGGCAGTCGTAGTCGCCGCGTGCGGTCATGCCGGCTCCGGATCGATGCGCAGACAGTGCAGCATCGCCTGCGCCATGTACTTCTTGACCATGCGTTCGGAAACGCCCAGGCGCCCGGCAATGGCCGCGTAGCCCAGCCCGGACAGGCGGGCGAGCAGAAACGCCTGGCGCGGCCGCGCGGGCAGATGGCGCAGCATGCGCTCGATCGCATGCAGCAGTTCCAGCGCCTGGGTGCGTTCTTCGGGCGACGGATGTACCGGTTCGGGCTGTGCGGCGAGGGCCTCCAGATAGGCCCGCTCCAGATCGGCGCGGCGCCAGTGATTGACCATCAGGGCGTGCGCGATGGTGCTCAGATAGGCGCGGGGCAGACGTAGCTGGGCCGGGTCCACGCGCTTGCTGAGCAGGCGCAGGAAGGTGTCCTGGGCGAGGTCGGCGGCGGTGTCGGCATGACGGGTACGCCGCCGCAGCCAGGACAACAGCCAGCGGTGGTGCTCACGATAGAAGCCGTCCAGGCGATGGCGCGCCGAGGTGGCCGAGGGCATGCGCCGTCACTCCGTATCAAATGCGAATGGGTCGCATTATACATACGGACGCAGGCCGCCGCGTCGCCCTCTGCGGTCAGGGCGAGGCCATCAGGGCGCGCGCGATGGCGTCGAACGCGGGCAGGGTGATGGGATCGTTGGCGCTGTTGCTGGCAGTGGGATGCGAGGCGAACCGCGCGATCACCACGCGCGCGGTCGGGTCTACGTACAACGCCTGGCCATGCACGCCGCGCGCCATGTACGCACCATGCGGGTTGTGGGTGACCCACCACATGCCGCGGTAGCTCCAGCCGGGCAACTGCGCATAACCGGCCTTGGCGAAGGCCGCTTTGTCGCCGCCGGCGCGGATGCGCGCGATGGCAGCGGCAGGGATCACCTCGCGACCGTCGATGCGCCCGTCGTCGAGCAGCAGTTGGCCCACCCGTGCAAGGTCGATCAGGCCGGCATTGAAGCCGCCACCGGCATACGGCGTACCGCTGGAATCCACAGTGAAGTAGGCATCCTGGCTGGCACCCAGTGGCCGCCAGATCCGCGCTTCCAGGAACTGCGCGACGGACTGGCCGGAACGGCGGGCGATGATCCAGCCCAGCACGTCGGTGTTGACGGTGCGATAGCCGAACACCTCACCGTGGCGTCCTTCCGGCTGGACCGTGCGGAGATAGTCGAAGTAGCTGGTGGGGCCGCGATACCCCGGCGGGTGGGGCAGCGTGCTGCCGGCGGCGGCGTACTGCCAGACGTCCGCGTCCGGATCGGCGTAGTCCTCGCTGTAGCGCAGGCCGGTGGTCATCTCCAGCACCTGTTTGACCGTGGCATTGCCGAAGCCGCTGTCGTGCAGCTCGGGCACGATGCTGTCCACGCGGGCGTTCTCGTCGAGGCGGCCTTCGGCGACCAGGATCTCGCCGAGCAGGCCGGTCATCGATTTGGTGACGGACATGGCGCCATGCTGGCCATCGGCGTCCAGGCAGCCGCTGTAGCGCTCATAGACCACGACCCCGTCGTGCAGGATCACGATGCCGTCGGTGTAGGTGGCGTCCAGCGCGTCTGCCCAGCGCATCGGCGCGGTGGCACCCTGCGGGGTGAAGGTCACTGCGTCCAGCGCGCTGTCGAGGCGGCGCGTCAGCGGGCGGGCGGCGCCTTCGCCGCGGCTGACGCCCACGGTGGGCATCAACTGGCGGAAATGACAGACCGTCCAACGCAGCTTGGGGAAGGCGAAGTAGTCCTCGTCCGTGTAGCGGATGCGCTTGTCTTCCGGCGGCGGCGAACCCTGCATCCAGCCAAGCGCCACCGGATCGGATTGCGCGGCGGTAAGCGGCGGTGTGGCTGCGGCGGCGGTGCAGGCGAGAAGCGGCAGCAGCAGGCCCAGCGCGGCCCGTACAGGCGAGAAGGACATGAGGCGTTCCTTGCATCCGATCGAACAGTGATCGGGGATCAGGGTAACGCATGGTGCGTGCGGTTCGCGCGACGCTCCCTGGCGGGCAGGGAGCGCGCGGGTCGCAGGTGTTACGGGGTGCCCGACTGGCCTGACGGTGCAGGTGCCGGGACCGGTGCTGCATCCGGCGTGGGCAGCGACAGCTCGGGATTGCCTTGCTGGGCCTGCAGCAGCTGGATGCGCTGGTTCAGGGCGTCCAGCTCGCTGTGCGTGCTGCGCAGATCGGTGCTCAGGCTGACCGCCTGCTGCTTGGCTTCCTGCAGCGATGCGCTGACCTGCAGCGACTGCTGGCGTTGCAGCTCGGCTTCCTGCTGCAGGCTCTGCAGACGCTGGGCGTTGTAGGCCACCAGATTCTCGGTGTAGCGCTTGCCGGCCTGCAGACGCGTGGTGTCGATATACACCTGGGCCAGCTCTTCGGTCTGCTGCACGAACGTGCGGTAGACCTTCTCGGCGTTGTCCACCGAATCGGTCTTGATCACCCGCCAGAACTCTTTTTCGTGGAACAGCGCCACGTAGTAGTTCAGCGTGCTGGTGTTGAACAGCAGGCTGGCGCCATAGCTGCCGTTGTAGGTGGTGCGCAGCTCGGTCAGCTGCCGCGAATCCACCAGCTGACGCAGTTCGTCCACGCTGTTGCGCACCGTCGGTACCGGGCGCTGCGCGGGTTCGACAGGCGCTTCGGCACGCGGCGCGCGCGCAGCCAGCACCTGGGGTGCAGCGGTCATCAACAGCAACAGCATTCCACCGGCCAGCGTACGCATGGTGGCGGAATCAACCCCTTTTCTCTCTCGCATATTCAGGCCATCCACGAATGGATTCAACGGTGATGTGAAGTCCCCGCGGCAGTCTAGCATGCAGCGGGGCGGGGTCCGCACGCCCCCTGCGCGCGGGCGGGAGCGGCTCAATACACCAGCTGCGCAGGGCTGCAGTTGATCGACTGCAGGTGCACGTCGGTCCGCCCCAGCTCCAGCCCCAGCACCTGCGCCAGGGTCTGGGTGAGGAGGGTGCCAACGCCGTTGAGGATCGGCTTGAGCAGGTCCAGCACCGGCTTCAGGCCCAGGCACAGCAGGCCGGTGCACGCCACGGTGTCGGTGCCCGGATCGACCACGCTGCCGCTGCCCTGGAAGTTGTCGAGCACGCCATCCTCGGCGGTCTGCAGGTAGGACGCGAGGTTGCCCTTGACGCAGGTGTTGTACGCCAGCAGACCGGTCAGCAGGCTGTTGCAGCGGTTGATCACCAGCCCACCGAGCAGGGTGCCGAGCACGCCGCCGAGCAGGCCCTGGCCATTGCCGGTGACCGCCGCTTCATAGCCCTCCCAGACAGTGCCGTCGCGGAAGCAGGTAAGCAGGCCGCAGGGGTAGGGCACGCCCTTGGTGATGTTCCAGGTGCCGATCGGTTCGATGCCGCGCGCGGGCGCGCCGTTCTTCAACAGCGCGATGGTGGCGTGCACGTCGTACTTTTTGCTGGGGTCCGGATTGGCGGCCTTCAGATACTGCTCGGCCAGGCGGTTGGCGGTTTCAGCCGTGCCGAGTCCCTTCGGCGCGGGATTGAGCACGTTGCCCAGCACGCGCAGCAGTTCGTTGACCAGCGCGGCCACGGTATCGCCGAGCAGGGCGGCATTGATGCGGGTAGAGGCGGTTTCGCCGGCCGCCAGGGTGACGCTTTCGGCGTGGGTGAGCCCGTTGAGGCGGATTTTGTCGTTGACCAGCGTGGCGCCCAGCAGGGTCAGCATCTGTTCGTTCTGCAGCGTGGTCTCGCACACGTTGCGGGTGGAGAACCGGTTGGCCGGGTCCACCTTGCCCACGCAGGCGCGCAGCACGGAGGACTCGACGTTGATGGTGGCCGTGGGTGGCTGTGCACCGCACTGCAGGGCGGTCAACGTGCCCATCGCGTTGGTGACATCGGCGTAGATCGGCAGATGCAGGCGAACGCCGAGGGTGGACAGGATCGGGCCGAGCCCCGCCAGGTTGTTGGTGTCCACATCCACGGCCAGGCGTACCTGCGCGTTGTAGGCGCGCGCCCCGACGCCGCCGATGGCGATGGACGGCGGTTCGATGATGGCTGCCTTGGCGTTGACCAGGCCGAGCACGCTGAGGTTGTTCACATCGACGCCGCGCCCGCCGTTGGCGATGCTGATGCCGGTGGTGAGCAGATCCATTACGTTGACGTCGGCACGCAGCGCACTGGAGGCCGGCCCTTCAGGCGCCACGATGCGCGCGAACAGGCCGCTGCCGGCATCGTTGGAGCCGAGCTGCAGATTGGCCTGGTCGATGTTGATCTGCGTGGCCAGCGCATTCTTGAGCGCGCGCAGGTCGACGTTGGCCACGCCGCTCTGCGCCAGCACCGTGGCGGTGGCATCCAGCAGCTGCCCCAGCGAGATGCGGTTGGCGGCCAGCAGCCGGTTGAACTCGGCGATGCCGATGTCGGCGGCGACCGGGATGCCGAGCGCCTGCAGCAGGCCGCCGGGGGTGATGTGGGCCTGCGCCAGGCCGTCGTAGCCGAGCAGGGTGGTGCGGTCCAGATCCACGCCGACCAGCCGCAGGACATTGCCGAGCGGGGTGTTGCCGTTGACCCGCAGCAGCTGCGAGCCGACGCTGAACACGGCAGTAGGCTGGGCGCGCATGGCCACGGCCTGGACCTGCAGCGTGGGCAGGCTGGTGTTCTGGCCGAAGAACGGCAGCACCGAACGCTGCGCCTGTACCCGTACGGCATTCAGCGGCGCCTGCGGACCGAGCGTGGTGGTGAAGTGATCGGCCGCGGGGTTGGCCGGATTCCAGTTGCCGCACTGCACCTGCACGGTGCCGGGGAAGCGGTTGGCGGTGATCGCATTGCCGCGCGCGGCGCTGTTGTCGGCCTGGTTGGCCGCGCACAGTTCCAGCCGCTGGGCTCCGGCGAGCGCGGCCAGGTCGGCCACCTTCTGCGCATCGCGCTTGGCCCAGTACAGGAAGCCGATTTCCACCAGGCCGAGCATCATCACCAGGCCCAGCATCACCAGCATCATCGTCACCGACATGCCGCCGCGCTGGCGCATGCGCAGCACACGGGGGGTGGGGCGGGGCGCCCCGGCAGGGCCAGGCACGTTCATGGCATCAGCCTCAGTCGTTGGACCCGGAAACATCCTTGCGCACGTTGGTTTTCATGTATTCGGGAATCTCGTGCTCGAAGCTCTTCAGGTAACGCGTGTAGCTGGCGGCCGCCTGGTCGCCGAGGATCGGCAGCCGCGTGCCGCCGTGCGTGCCGTCGGCCTGCAGCTGCAGCAGGGCACGGGTGGCGTCGCCGATCCGGGTCGGGGCCGGCGCTGGCGACGGAGCCAGTGCACGCGGCGGTTGCCACTCGTCTCCGCTGCCCGTCGCCGGCGTCGCAGACGCGGGTGCGGCGGCCGGCGGCGGTGGCGGTGCGGCCGGGTCGGCGAGCATCCGGCCGGTCAACGGTGGCTGCTGGGCGCGGGCGTCCACCGCCAGCAGCAGCGTTGCCGCCACAGCAAGGCCGGCCAACGCGCGCAGCGCGGGTGCGGATGCGATCCGGGTCGTGGCGTGCTGGATCATGGTGTGTTCCCCGTAGCGGTATCGGTGGCGCCGAAGCGCTCCAGCATGGAGGGCGCCAGGCGGGCATCGCCGCTGGCGGTCGGTCGATCGGCCTCGGCGGCCAGGCGGGAAGTGCGTTGGCGTGCCGGCACGTTCGCGGGTGCAGCGCTGGTGCTGGCCAGCGGCGCTGCGGTGGCCGCCGTGACGGCCGCTGCCCGTGACGCCGCGCGCTGGCGCAGCTGCTGGGCCAGGCGCTGGATTTCCTCACGTGCGCTGTCGGGCAGGCGGGCGTCACGGATGATCCGCTCGGCGGTGCCGTCCTGGCCGCGCAGCAGTGCCCACACCGCCAGGTTGGCATTGGCCTTGACGTTGCCGGGGGCCAGTTCGGCGGCCATCGCCAACGGCGCCTGCGCCTGGTCCCAGTGCCCGGCGCGCAGTCGTGCGAAGCCCAGGTCGCCGAGGTAGTCGGTGTTGAGCGGCTGCAGCTGCACGGCGCGTGCCAGCGCGGTCTCGGCGCGGGCGTCGTCGTCGTTGCGCGCGGCAATCAGGCCAATGCCATGCCAGGCGGCGGCGGCCTGCGGGCCATTGGTCAATCCGGTATAGGCGGCGAGTGCGGCATCGCGCTGCCCGGTCTCGCGCAGTGCATCGGCGTGCAGCAGGCGCAGCGCGGGACTGTCGCCATAGCGCTGCCGGTAGGCATCCACGTGCGCCAGCGAGGCGTAGAACGCGCCCTGCTTCTGCATCTTGGCGATCAGGTCCAGGTACAGCACGCGATCCTCCTGTGGTGGCACCTCCGGCGAGGCCTGCGCGATCGGGTCCTGGCGGTACGATGCCGGGCGCGTGGAGGCGCAGGCTGCGCAGAGCGTGGCCAGCAGTACGACAGCGCCGAGGCGGGGCAACATGGGGCTTGGCATGGTCTTCACCCGATCCTGGTCAAGGCGGTGGCCAGGGCGATGATGGCCGGACCGGCCAGCACCAGCATCAAGGCCGGCAACAACGTCAGCATCATCACCACGGTCATCTTCACCGAGAGCTTGCCGACCTTTTCCTTCAGCGAACTGCGCCGCTGTTCGCGCAGACGCACGCTGAACTGGCGCAGCGGTTCCTGCACGGCACCGCCGTGCTCGTGCACCTGCATGATCAACTGGACCAGGCTGCGCAGGTCCTCGTCGTCGAACGATTCGCTCAACCGGCGCAGCGACTGCTGGCGCGTGCGGCCGTGCATGTAGGCGATGTTGGCCTGGTGGATCTCGCGGCCGAGCACGGGGATGGCGTTGCGCAGCTTGTCGCCCAGCGTCTGCAGGCTCTGGTCCATGCTGAACCCCACGCCCTGGAGCAGGCGCAGCAGGTCGATCAGCAGCGGCAGTTCGGCGGAAACGCGCTTGCGCAGGCGGGTCGCCCAGGCGCGCAGGGCAAACTTCGGCAGCAGGATGCCGAAGGCCAGCGCGGCCAGCATCAGCATCACGCGGTTGAAACCGGTGCTGTCGCTGAAGGTGAGCGCCACGGCCAGCGACACCACCGCCAGCACCAGGCGCAGGCCGAGGAAGATCGCGGTGCCGGCACTGGTGTGCCAGCCGGCCTGGTCCAGCAGCAGGCGATCCTCCGGCGCCAGCAGCGCCTTCTCGATGCGGCTGCCACTGAAACGTTGGCCGAAGGCCGTCAGCCAGGCAATGCCGTGCTGGCGTGCGCTCGGCGGGGCGGCCGGGGCGCCGGGTGCGGTCGTGCTGTCGCGGGGACGCAGCGCCGACTGCAGCGCCGCTTCGGTGAGCTGCTGGTGGCCGCCCAGCACGAACCAGCGGATGCCCAGCAGGGCGAGCCCTGCCGCCAGCAGCAACAGGGCCGCGATCCAGTAGCCGGTGCTGCTCATGCGCGTCTCCGGTTCATATCGATTTGGCCAGCCGGTACAGCAGGAAGGCGCCCACGGTCTCCAGCGCCAGCGCACCGAGCAGCAGCT
The DNA here is from genome assembly GCF_049310345.1 of Stenotrophomonas sp. GZD-301. Taxonomy (NCBI): domain Bacteria; kingdom Pseudomonadati; phylum Pseudomonadota; class Gammaproteobacteria; order Lysobacterales; family Lysobacteraceae; genus Stenotrophomonas; species Stenotrophomonas sp. GZD-301. The sequence goes on from NZ_JBMOWY010000040.1 coordinate 67,071, forward strand.
TGTGGCCAAGCGGCTCGAGGATGACCGGCTGGAAGAAGTCGGGGCTGGCGATGGCCATCAGCACTGCGCAGATCGGCGGCAGCAGGCCGAGCACCCAGGCCGACATGCGGGTTTCAGAGGTGGTGGCCATCAGTTCCTGCTGGGCCTGGTCGAGGTCGCGCATGAAGTCGCTCATGCGCTGCAGGATCTGGTCGGCGCGCCCGCCGATGCGCACGCTGACGCCCAGCACCACCGCCAGCACGTTGAGCGGCTCAAGGCGGTAGGGCTGCGAGGCCTGGGCAAGCGCGCGGTCCAGGTCGAGCCCGCTGCGGGTATAGGACAACGTGGTGTCGAGCAGACCACGCAGCGGCATGGGCACCTGCACCGTGGCGGTCTGGAAGGCCATCTGCAGGCTGTTGCCCAGCCCGGCGAGGCGGACCAGGTTGTCCAGGAAGTCCGGCAGCTGGCGCAGCAGGCGCCGCTGCAGGTTGGCGATGCGGCGGCTCAGCCAGAACCACACCACCAGGGTGCACAGCACCAGCATGATCGGCACCATCCACCACGTGCCCAGGCGCGCGGTGGCGATCCATGTCGCCAGCAGGCTCATCCCCACCACCAGCAGCGGCACCCGCCAGCCGGTGGGCAGGGCGGCGCGCCGCAGGAGCGCATCCCACGGACGTTCGCCGCGGGCGCGCGCGCCGCCGGCAGGGGCGCTGCCCAGTTCCGGCAGCGCGGCATTGCCCGGCCCGCCCCGCGCCAGCCGCTGTTCGGCGTGCTGCAGCGATACCTGGCGCTGCTCGCGCGCGCTCGCGCCGCTCCACAGCGCCAGCGCTGCGGCGACCAGCACCAGTGCCACACTGGCCAGGAGCAGGGTGAAGACCATCGTCAGTAGCCTCCATCCAGGGCATCGCGCAACTGCCGGCGGAACGGTTCGAGTTTGTGCGAGTGCGGCTGGAACCCGAGCCCGATCCAGCGATCGTGTTCCTTGCCGTCGGCATCGAACTGCACTTCGTGACGGAACATTTCCTGGGTGGTGATCAGGTTGTCGCTGACGCCGGTGATTTCCGTGATCGAGACAAGGACGCGGCGACCGCTGCCGAGGCGGGAGATCTGCACGATGAAGTCGATGGCGCTGGCGATCTGCCGGCGCAGGCTGTCCTCGCTTCCCTGGAAGCCGGCGAAGCCGGCCAGCATCTCGATGCGGTACAGGCAATCGCGCGGCGAGTTGGCGTGGATGGTGGCCATCGAGCCGTCATGGCCGGTGTTCATCGCCTGCAGCATTTCCAGCACTTCGGCGCCGCGCACTTCGCCGACCACGATGCGGTCCGGGCGCATCCGCAGGCTGTTGCGGACCAGATCGCGGATGCTCACGGCGCCGTTGCCATCGGCACCGCCGATGCGGCTCTCCAGGCGCACCACGTGCGGATGGTTGAGCGACAGCTCGGCGGTGTCCTCCACGGTGATCACCCGCTCGGTGGGCGGGATGTAGTTGGCCAGCGCATTGAGCAGCGAGGTCTTGCCCGAGCTGGTGCCGCCGGAGACCAGGATGTTGCAGCGGCCCAGCACCATCGCATGCAGCAGTGCCTGCATGGGGCGGTCAAAGGTGCCCATGCGCAGCAGTTCGTCCGGGGTGAACGGGTCCTTGCGGAATTTGCGGATCGACACCATCGGACCGTCGACGGCGAGCGGCGAGATGATCGCGTTGAGGCGGCCGCCGTTGGGCAGGCGCGCATCCACCATTGGATTGGATTCGTCCAGACGCCGGCCGAGCGGGGCGAGGATGCGGCGCAGGATGCGCAGCAGGTGGCTGTCGTCGCTGAAGCGCTGCGGCGCGCGCTTGAGCATGCCGCCCTGGGACACGTGGATGTCCTTGTAGCCGTTGATCAGGATGTCCTCGATCTCCGGGTTGTGCAGCAGGTCGTCGAGCGGGCCGAAGCCGGTCAGTTCCTTGACCAGCGCACTGGCGACGATGTCCTTTTCGATCTCGTTGATCGGGATGCGCCACTCCTGCACGAACGCCGCGGTCTGGGTGTGCACGTAGCGCGCGACCGTGTCCGGGGCCCAGGCATCGATGTCGATGCGTTCGTCCTCGATCGCATTGAGCAGGTGTTCGTGCGCCGCGATCAGTACCTTCTGGTACTCCTCGGACTGCTCGAACGGCAGCACGGCCGCGCCCGGATCGGCGGGCGGGTCGTGGCGCGCGGCGGGGGCCGCGAACGGCGTCACTTTGTCTTCCATTGGCTACCACTCAGGCGAAGGGCGAGGTGTTCCCGCCAACTGCGTGCCGCGGCGGGGGCAGCGGCGGGATCCAGTCGGGACAGCAGCGGGGCCAGGGCGCGTAGATAGGGGTCGCGCGGCGCTTCCTGCAGCAGCAGCCGGCCGTGGCTGGCCGCCGAGCGCAGGCGGGCGCGGTCGGGCAGGGTGGCCAGCAGCGGCAGGCCGAAGCGGGTGGCGATCTGCGCCGGGCTGATTCCGCTGGCATCGTCGAAGCGGTTGATCACCAGTTGCAGGCGCTTGTCACGTGCGCCAACGCGTTCGAGCTGGGTCAGCGCCTGGTCGAGCGAGACCAGCGTGCCGATCGCCTGGTCGGCGACCAGCCAGAGTTCATCGGCGCTGTTGAGCAGCGACACCGGAATCTGGCGAACACAGGCGCCGCCGAGGTCGCACAGCAGGGTGTCGAAGATGCCGCGCAGCCGCTGCACCAGCACGGCCGGGTCTGCCATCGGCGTGCCGTCGGTGCCGGCCGGCTGGCCCAGCAGTGCCAGACCGGCGGGATGACGGGTCATGGCGGTGCGGGCGAGCGTGGCATCGATGCGGCTGGCGTGGCGCAGGGCATCGTCGTAGTGGAAGCTGCTGTCCAGGTTGAGGTACAGCGCCAGGTCACCGGCAGGCTGCGCAAGGTCGAGCAGCAGCAGGTGATTGGCGACCGGAGGGGGATCTTCCTCCTGTGCCAGCAGCGGGCTGTGCGCCTGCTGCGCCAGCACGCCCAGGTGCGCGGCCAGCGTGCTGCAGCCGACGCCGGCGCGCACGCCCAGCAGCAGGATCATGCGCGCTTTGTGTGCAGCGGCGGCGGGCGCCCGGGCCGGTGCGCCGGTGGCGCCCGCGCGGCGCAGCACCGCCTCGATTTCGTGCGGCGGCGCATCGAGGTCGATCAGATCGCGCAGCCCGGCGCGCAGGGCGGCCACCACGCCGTCGAGCTGGTCGCTTGCCGTGGACCCCACTGCCACCAGCGGCAGCTCCGGTGCCTGCGCCTGCACCTGGCGCACCAGCGCCGCCGAGAAGGCGGCCTGGTCGTGGCGGAAGTCCAGCAGCAGCACGCAGCCACTGTCGCGCAGCGGTTCCAGTGCCGCAGCGGGCGCGCCGCTGTCCTGCCACTGCACCTCGGCGGCGGCAGGCAGCAGCGGCGTCAGCCGGGCCACCAGGTCGCGATCGGGCGCGTACAGCACCAGCTTCATGGCCGACTCCCGGGGGTGAACCAGATGCATGGTGGCGGCGGACATGGCGGCGGTCGTCCTGGCATGGCTCAGCGGGAGAAGCCGGGGAGCTGGTCCGACGAGGCCGGGCCCAGCAGCCACGCACCCCAGACCGGCTGGTTGGGCGCGGCTTCGCGCTGGCCGGGCAGCGGCAGTTCGGTGCCTTTGGCCAGGGGCTGCACCAGCCGCGGGGTGACGATGATGACCAGTTCCTTCTCCTCACGTTTGTAATTGAGGTTGCGGAAGAACGACCCGATGATCGGAAGATCGCCGAGCAGGGGCACTTTGTCCACGTTGGAGCTGACCGTATTGCTGACCAGGCCGCCGATGACGAACGATTCGCCATCGCCGAGTTCCACCGTGGTGTCGGCGCGACGGGTGGTGATCGACGGAATCAGCACGCCGTTGTAGGCGATGCCGGTGCTGTAGTTGAGGTCACTGGCTTCCGGCGCGACCTTCAGGGCGATGCGATCGGCACTGAGTACGGTCGGGGTGACGGTCAGGCCGATGCCGAACGGCTTGAAGGTGACCGTCGTGGTGCCCAGTCCCTGCGGTTCGAGAATCGGCAGCTCGCCGCCGGCCAGGAAGCTGGCGCTCTGCCCGGACAACGCCACCAGCGTGGGCTCGGCCAGCACGCGTGCCATGCCGTTGCTCTGCAGCAGGTCCAGGTTGGCCAACCAGCCGTGGGTGAGTGAACTGGCGACCAGGTTGAAGGCTGACGACAGCGGGTTGAGCGTCACCGTGGTCTCGCCGCCATTGCCGGACCCACCGTCGTCGGTGGTCGGTGGAATGCCGCCCGGGCGGGTCAGCCCGTAGGTGAAGCCGCCATTGCTGTTGTAGAAGCTCACGCCGATCTGGCGCAGCGTGGTGCGGTTGAATTCCACCACTTTGACTTCGACCTGCACCACACCGCCGCTGGCGATGGTGGCGACATCGGCGAGCTGCCCTTCCTTGCCGATCGCCATCGCGGCGGCCTTGCGGCTCTGGGCGTGGTCGAGCACCGACGGGCTCAGCCCCTGCAGCAGGCCCTGGTCGCCCTGTACGGTCAACTCGGTGCCGGCGCCGTCACCGAGTGCACCCTGCACGGCGCTGCGCACGTCGATCTGCATCCGCTGCGGCTCGCTGTTGTTGCGTCGCCACAGCAGCAGCGTGGTCGTTCCGGGCGCCTTGCCGACCAGCAGGGCCTGGCGCGGGCCCCGCAGCATCACGATATCGGCCACGCCGGGATCGGCGATGGCCACGCGTTCCAGGTCGGCCGGCAGCGTCCACGGCCGCTGCTCGCGGGTCTGCAGCACCAGGTCGGCGTTGGCGTGGACGGAGGGCGCCAGCACCAGGGCCAGCAGCAGCCACCAGGCCGGGACAGGGGCGCGGAAGAGACGGCACGCAGGGGTGGGGCGTTGGGTCATGGGCTGTCTCGGCAGATGGCTCATGGCGAGCCGCTAGGGGAGGAGGCGTCGCCGCGGATGATCTCCACGCCACGATCCAGGCGCGGTGCGCTGCGGCGGGGCGCGCTGCCCGTCGATGCCACCGGCGCCGGGCGGGCGCCGCCACGTCCGGCCAGCGCGGCGCTGTCGATACCGGCATAGGCGTCGTTCTCGGGCGACTGCAGCGCCAGGCGCTGCTCCGGAGTCAGTTCGCGGCGTGGGGCGAGCACGCCGGCAGGTTGTGCGAACAGCGCCAGGTCCGGCTGGCCGACGTCGGCCGGATTGCGCAGGGCCAGGAACAGCTTGCCCTGCTGTGCACCCAGCAGCAGGCGGCTGGCGTCTGCCACCGGCACCGCCAGCACCGCACTGCGCGCCGTGGCGGTGGTCGAGGCATCACCGCTGCGGCTGCTTGACGGGCGCTGGGTGATGTCCTGTGCGCGGCTGTCGGCCGGCGGTGCATCGGCGGGGGTGGCGGGGGCGGGTGTGCCGAGGTCGTCGGCGCCGTAGCTGAGCACGCGCAGGCGCGAGAGCAGCAACCGTGCCTGCGCGTCGCCGTCATCGCGGACGCCGGGCGTCGCGCGGAGATTGAGGAAGACATCGACAAAGTCGCCGGGCTGGATGCGGTTGCCGGCGGCCACCAGTTCGTCCACTGGCACGGCCAGGGCGCGCTCGCCCGGATTGAGCCGCAGCGCGTAGCCCTGGGCAATGACCAGGCCATCGAGGGCGGTGCCGGCGGCAATGTCCCGGGTCGGCACGGCACCCACCACGTCGGCGACGGTGGTGAATCCGCCGGCCACCGGCTGCGCGCGTCCGGCCACACGCAGGTCCTTGGCCGCAATCGGCAGGCCGGCGGGCAGCGCGTTGACGGCTTCCACCACCGGCCACGTCGGCGCCTCGGCGGCGCGCGTCTGGGCGGGCGCCGCCGGCGCCTGGCTCGCCCGCCGGCTGACGCCGAAGGCGACCACGGCCAGGATTGCCGCCAACGCGATCAGCAACACGGCGGCAATGCGGGTCAACTTGAGCATGCGGCGTCTCCTCGAAGTGACATCAGTTGCTGCCCTGGTCGAGCTGGGCGACGGCGGTACTGGTGATGGGCCGGGACACGACCCAGCCGTAAACGGTGCCGGTGCCGGGCAGGAACGGGTGGGCGCGGTAGTCGTAACTGACCCGTATCTGGATACATTGCGCACTGGGGAGGTCGGCGCACGGCGCCGGGGCGGACACGACAATCGGCGGCGCGGCGCTGGTGGCGCAGGTCGGGGTCTGACCGGCATACGCCAGCAGCCACTGCATGGAGCGGCGTGCCGCCATGCAGGCGGCCAGGCGGCGCTGGTCCGGCGTGGCGTACCGCAGCGAGGCGCGCGCGCCCTCGGCCGATGCCATCGACAGCGTCTGCTGCACGGCCATCAGCATCACCCCGGAGTAGGTGATCAGCAGCAGCGGCAACAGCCCGAACATCAGCATCAGCGCGAATTCGAGCGTGGCAATGCCGGCTTGGCGGCGCCGGCCGGTGGGTCCACCACGCAGGGTCGTCATGGCCACACCGCATAGGTGTCCTGGACGACCCAGAGCAGGGCGCCCAGCGAAAGATAGGCCGCGAACGGAATCCCCACACGCCCCTGGCGCGCGTGGCGGATCTGGTCGGCGGCGGGATGGTGGTCCAGGTGCTGGAGGGTGCTGTCGCGCAGGAACTGCAGGCGCAGCGGCATCATCGGGCGCACGCGGCGAGCGGTGTAGATGCACAGCGCATGCGCGCCCGCGCACAGACTGGCGATGATCCATACCGGCAGCAGCGCACTCCAGCCCAGCAGCAGGCCGAGTACCGCGAAGTACTTGACGTCGCCAGCGCCCATCCAGCCGATGGCATAGAACGGCAGCAGCGCGACCAGACCGGCCGCGGCACCCAGCAGGTGTGCGGTGGGTGCGCCGGTGCGTGCGAGCGCCCACTGCACGCACAGCCACGCCACGGCGGCTACCGAGGCGAGCAGCAGGGCGCGGTTGGAGACGCGGCGGGCGTACAGGTCGCTGATCGCGACCTGTACGCCGAGCAGCAGTGCCAGTAGGGGAAGAAACGACATGGGCACTATCCCCCTGTGCGGTTTCATCGTGAATCGCTGGCCAGACGGCACCGTTGCCGCCGGGAAGGCGGCAGGCAGGTTCGGCCGGCGCGCGCCGTTACCGGTCAGGCCGCTGCGGAATCGACCAGTGCGGTCAGACGGGTAAACAGATTGGTGAAGAAGGCGGTGATCTGGGTGCGGCCGGTGACAACGAGGACGCCGGCGATGACCGCGGCGAGCAGGCCGTATTCCAGTGCGGTGACGCCGTCTTCCTCGACCAGGAACTTGCGGATGGATGCATTCATGACGGTTATCTCCATTTACCTATCAGGGCCCGGATGGGCAGCAGCTGCCTTGCGATGAAGAGGGCCGGTTCCGACTCCGCGGAGGGCCTTCCGCTGGCCTGCGCATGTCCTTGCGCAGGAGTGCGACCGTACGGGTCGCCGGTGCCGGCCGGTCTATCCCGGCTGCAACCGTGCCTGATGGAACGCACGCACCGGCCAGGCGCGGCGCGAACGCGGCTGCGGCCTGTCGGTGGAAGCAACGACTGCGGTTGCCTGCCTGTCCATGACGTCCCCCTGTGATGCGATGGTGCCGCGCGTGGCGGTACCGACAATCAACGAAATGTTCAGCGAATGCGATGGGCTGTGATGCACAAAATCGGCAGGGATAATCCGAACTTTAGTCCCGCGTTGCCGATTCCCCGAACCGTGCTGCGTTGGCTCCCATTTAATATCCTGAAGGTGAACGAGTTGTCGAGATTATGTGATGGACAGGTGAAACCCACGTAATCCGTGGAATTTCCGGCCATTCCGATTGTTTTCCAGTGTCGTGATTGATGCATACTCAACCGGAATGCGCAGTCATATTCCGCAGCGTGCGAGGAGCGCGGACAGCTACTGGAAACGGTGACCCGGCACTGCGCGATGCACGCCGGAATTCGCCGGGCCAACGGGGGCATCACTGTCATGGTCGATGGTGTAGTGGGCGACATGGGCGACAACCTCAGGGCGTTCGACCTGGCCACGCTGAGCGGCGTGCTGCGGGTGTGCGACGTCGAGATGGTGCTGCTCGATGGCAACGGTCCCCGCGCCAGCATCGATGCGGTCGTGCACGACGAAGCGCTGTTCTGCACGCTGGTCTGCGGCTTCCATTTCCGGGGGCGTTTCATGCTGCCGCCGGACTGGTGCCTGCTCGGCTACATTCATGACACCGACGATGGCGTGAGCTGGTGCCACGGCATTCCGCTGGCGGCGGGCATGGCCTTGACCGTGTTGCCCGAGGGCATCAGCGAGTTCACCTTCAGTGCCGGCACGCGCCTGACGTTGCTGCTCGCGCCCATGCAGCGGGTGCAGCGCAAACTGACCCAGCTGAGCCTGCTCAGTACGCCGCCGGCAGGCCAGGCCCTGTCGCTGTTCCACCCGGTGGGCGGGGTCGGCGTGCACCGGCTGGTGCAGCAGTACCGGCAGCTGGAGGAGGCGCTGGGCGGGCAAGGGGTGGCGCTGGCCGATGACGCGGTCGACGTGCTGCTGCACGCGCATGTGCAGGCGTTGCTGGCGGCCGGCCCGGGCGACCGGCCCACCTGCAGCCGGGCGCGCCGCACCCATTATCTGATCGCGCAGCGCGCCGAGCATTTCATGCGGCTCAATCTGCGTCGCTACATTTACATGAATGAAATCTGCGACGCCGCCGGCGTCAGCGAACGCGCGTTGCGCTACGCGTTCGAAGACCTGTTTGGCACCTCGCCGAACCGGTATCTGTCGATGCTGCGTCTGTGCGCGGCGTGCCGCGGCCTTTCGATGGCCGATTCGAGCCGCAAGTCGGTCAAGGCGATCGCGCTGAGCTGTGGCCTGTGGGATCTGTCCCGTTTTGCCGACAATTATCGTCGTGTCTTCGGTGAGCTGCCCCGCGACACCCTGATGCGGGCCCCGGCGCAGATCGGCAGCCCGGCCTGAACCATCGGCGGGCCGCGGGCCGCCGCCCCATTCGCTCACCCAGGCATGCCGCCGCCCTGCAAGGGTTTCCGGTGGCTTTCTGCCGTATTTGCGCATTCGCCTGCCGGTTTTCCCCGTTGCTTTGCCGGAACCCGCTGTTGGCCTGCCGGAATGAAGTGCGCGGCGCTCGACGCGACGACTGTAATGGGTCCCACGTGCCCAGAGGCATGGACGCCGCAGTCCGCATCGATCGTCAAACGGGGGAATACCGTCATGAATCGCATCTTTCGTCTGGTCTGGAACCACCAACTGAAGGCCCTGGTGGTCGTCTCGGAAATCGCCACGTCGCGTGGCAGTCTGGCGGCGGGCCCGGTCCGCGTGCACCTGCGCGTGCCGCTGTCGGCCCTGTCGATCGGCTTGGCGCTGGCGCTGTGCAGCGGCGGCGCATGGGCAGGCGAGAGCCAGACGCTCAATGATCTGCAGGCGCTGGCGGCCAAGTACGCGCCGCTCCCGGTCAAGATCGACGCCGAGGCCGCGCTGGCCGCCGTCACCCATACCCGCGACACCTCGCCCGCGCTCAGCGCCCAGGCCAACGTGAATCTCGCGCTTGGCACCCGCAACGTCACCGTGCCGGTAGATGCCAAGGTGGCGCTGTCGGTGCCCACGCGCATCGCGCTGCCCGGCAGCGGCGACACCCTGGCCGGGCTGGGCGTGGATGTCCGTGTTGACACGCCGGTGGCGAAGGCCACGCTCGGCGTCGCGCCGACGGTCTCGGTATCGCAGCAGGGACTGGCGGTGCAGGCCGATGCCGCCGCGAACGTGCAGGCGGCGGTAGGCGCAACGGCGGCCACCCACGCGCAGGTCGATGTGCAGGCCAACGCCACGGCGGGCCTGGCACCGCGCGCCGGCGCGGCGGCCGTGGCAGCGGCGGTCAACAGCGCTGCCACCGTGAAGGCGTCAACGCCGGTGGCCACTGTCGATGCCGACGTCACGGCGGACGTGGATGCCCTGGCGCAGGTGGATGCCGCTCCCGCGCATGACACGGTGGCCGCCTCGCTGGCCACCACCGTCGCGGGCGGCGTCAAGGTGGATGCACTGGGCCACGCGGTGGATGCGGCCGACCGCAATCCCAAGCTGGTGGACGCCTCGGCCGCCGCGCGACAGACCAGTTCGATGACGCTTGCACCGACCGGCCTGCTCGGCGGCGTAGGCGATCTGCTCAACGGTGTGGGCAACACCGTCGGCGGCGTCCTCAACGGTGTCGGTGGCACCGTGGGCGACCTGCTGGGCGGTGTGGGCAATACCGTGGGCGGCATTCTTCAGCCGGTGGTGGGCACGGTGCTGCCAGCGCCGACCGCGCTGCCGCCGGGCAGCCCGAAAGGACCGGTGGCCGCCGACCCCAATGCCGGCCTGGTGATCGGCACCGGTGGGCTGGTGGGCTCGCTGTCGCAGCTGGTCGGGCCGACCGCGCAGGGCCTGCTCGGTGGCGATGGCTACGTGCGCAACGGCAACCTGGCGGTCAGCAGCGCCAACGTCATGCAGACCTATTCGGTGACCAACGTGCTGGGCATTCCGACGGTCAACCTGACCCCGGTCGGCACGCTGCTCGACGGCCTGGGCAATGCCTCCACCGGCGGTGCCTCGCACCTGACGCTGATCGGCGGTGTCACCTCCGACAGCTACATCTTCAACATCAACAACGGCAAGCCCAATGGCCTGCTCGGGCTGCTGCTGCCGGACGGCTCACCGGCCTGGTCCAACACCTGCGTCAACCTGCTGGTGGCTACCGTGGACTGCTGGGCGGTCAATGCGGCACAGGACTACCAGGTGCTGGTGGGCGATGGTGCGTACGCCAACGGGTCCAAGGAAGTGGTGATCGGCGCCAACGCGCGTCACGAGCTGCCGCGCCAGGATGCCAATCTCGCGTTCCCGGGCAACGGGCTGAACGATCCGACCGATCCCACCGGCGTGCCGACCACCGACTATGCCGCGCGCATGGGCCACTCGGTGGTGGTGGGCGACAGTGCCCGCGGTACCGCCAACGGCCAGACCATCCTGGGTGCGGAGGCGACCTCCAGCCAGGCCAACAGCGTGGCGCTGGGCTACCGCTCGGCCGCCAACCGTGGCGCGCAGGCCAGTTACACCGCCTACGGCCTGACCACCGCGCAGGTCTCGGCCGGTGAAGTGTCGGTGGGCTTTGCCGGCGGCGAACGGCAGATCACCAATCTTGCTGCCGGCAGCGCGGCCAACGATGCGGTCAACGTCGCCCAGCTGCAGGGCGCGATCTCGCAGATCGATGCGGTCAGTGCGTTTGCGGTGACCTACGATGACGACGGCGCCGGCAACGCCAACTATCGCCGGATCACGCTCGGCGAGGGCACCGGCACCACCACGCTCGGCAACCTGGCCAATGGCGCGGTGGCGGCAGGCAGCACCGAAGCGGTCACGGGCGGCCAGCTGTTCGGCACCAACACGGCCATCGTGGACTACTTCGGCGGTCTCACCGCCTACGACCCGGCCACCGGCGCGTGGACGGCACCGAGCTTCCAGATCAGTACCATTTCCGGCACCGGTGCGATCGCGCAGGGCGTGTACGACAACGCCACCGACGCGTTCTCGGCGGTGGACGGTTCGCTGGTGAATCTCAACTCGCAGATCACCAACATCCGCAACGGTGTCGGCAGCCGCTACCTGAAGGTCAATTCCACCGGTACCGACGCCAGCGCCGCCGGGGTGGACAGCATCGCGGTGGGTACGGGCGCCACGGCCACGGCCGCCAACGCAATTGCGGTGGGCGCCGGAGCGGTGGCCGACCGCAGCGGCACGGTCTCGGTGGGTGCGGCGGGCAGCGAGCGCCAGGTGGTGAATGTCGCCGCCGCCACGCAGGCCACCGACGCGGTCAACCTCGGTCAGCTGCAGGCGTCCGAGCAGGGCGCGCTGCGTTATGACGAGAACCCGGACGGCAGCCTGAATTTCGCCAGCGCCACGCTCGGCAACGGGACCGGGCCGACCACGCTGCGCAACATCGGCGCCGGTGCGATCGGCGCGCTCAGCACCGAGGCCATCAATGGCGCCCAGCTGTTTGCGGCCAACGAGGCCGTGGCCACCCACCTCGGCGGCGGCGCCGCAGTGGATGCCAACGGCGTGCTGACCGCACCGACCTACACCATCAACCAGGTCGCCACCGACGGGCAGGTCACCCCGGGCACGTACGACAACGTCGGCAGTGCCTTCGACGCGGTCAGCCAATCGCTGGCCAACGTGGCCGATCAGACCGATACGATCGACAAGCTGGCGGTCAAGTACAACGTGGACGGCGCGGGCAACGCGACCAACCAGATCACCCTGGCGGGCGACGGCTCAGGCACGGCGGTGGGCATCGGCAACCTGGCCGACGGCAGCGTGCTGGCCGGCAGCCGCGCGGCGGTGACCGGCAACCAGCTGTTCCAGACCAACAACGCGCTGGTCGGCTACTTCGGCGGCACCACCAGCTTCGACGGCAACACCGGCATCTGGACGGCGCCGACCTTCCGCATCTCCTCGATCTCCACCGATGGCAGCGTGGTCAGCAACGACTACAGCAACGTCACGGTGGCCTTCGCGGCGGTGGACGCGTCGCTGACCACCCTCAACACGCGCATCGACCAGATCCAGCCGGGCGGCGGCAGCCCGTACGTGCAGGTCAACTCGCTCAAGCGCGGTGCGGCGGCCAGCGGTGCCAACAGCGTGGCGATCGGGCCGCTGGCCAGTGCCGGCGGTGCGGGCAGCGTGGCCGTGGGCGATGGCGCCAGCGCCAGTGCCGACAACAGCATCGCCCTGGGCAGCGGCTCGGTGGCCAGCGTGGGCGCGCAGAGCGGCTATACCGGCGCCTACGGTGCCGCCGGTGCCAGCAACTCGGTGGGCGAAGTGGCGGTGGGCAGCAGCGGCGCCGAGCGCAAGGTCACCCACGTGGCCGATGGTTCCGAGCGCTACGACGCGGTCAACGTCGGCCAGCTGCAGAACGGGGTGAACTACGCCATCGACCAGTCCAAGGCGTACACCGATACGCAGATCACCAACATCAACAACGGCACGTCCGGCATGTTCCAGGTCAACAACACCCAGGGGCTGGCACAGCCGTCGGCGACCGGCGCCAATGCCGCCGCCGGCGGTGCCGGGGCCACGGCGGCAGGCAGCAGCGCCACCGCACTGGGCAACGGGGCCAGCGCACAGGCGGACAACTCCGTGGCGCTGGGCGCCGGCTCGGTGGCCAACCGGGCCAACACGGTCTCGGTGGGCAGCGCGGGTGCCGAACGCCAGATCGCCAACGTGGCCGATGGCAGCCAGGCCACCGATGCGGTCAACGTGCGCCAGCTGCAGGCATCGCAGCAGGGCACGCTCCGCTACGACACCAACGTCAACGGCACCACCAACCTCAACAGCGTCACGCTGGGCAGCACCGCGACCGGCCCGACCACGGTGCGCAACGTTGCCGCCGGCACCGCCGGTACCGATGCGGTCAACGTGGACCAGCTGCGCTCGGGCCTGAGCCAGACGCTCGACTGGTCCAAGGCCTACACCGACCAGCGCATGGATTCGTTCGACCGCAACCTGCAGAAGACCGACAACCGCGCCTCGGCCGGTGTCGCTTCGGCGATGGCGGTGGCGGCATTGCCGCAGCCCTATGAGGCCGGCCGCAGCATGGCCTCGCTGGCCGCGGGCAGCTTCAACGGCGAATCCGGGGTGGCGGTGGGGATCTCCGGTGTGTCCGAGGGGGGGCGCTGGATCTACAAGTTCAGCGGCTCGACCAACAGTCGCGGCGACGGCGGTGTCGCCGTGGGTGCCGGCATCCAGTGGTGATCGCAGCAGGCGCCGGCCTCCGCCGGCGCCTCGCCTGGCGGCTGCCAACACGTATCCAGGGGGAAACCATGTCCACATCATCCGCATCCACGTCGCCGCTGCTGCGCTCGCTGTCGCTGGGGCTGGCGGTCCTGCTGTTCAGTGCATGTGCCAGCCACGGTCGGAAGGCCGATGGTCCTGCAACGATGGAGGCAGGCGGTGCGGAAGCGGCCGCCCCGGCGTTCCCGGACCCGCGCAAGGCCTCGCTGAAGGAAGGCCTGTTCGTCGACATCGACAGCCTGCGCCTGTTCGCGCGCGGCATGAGCAAGCGCCAGCTCTACAGCCTGCTCGGTACGCCGCATTTCGGTGAGGGCATGTGGGGCGTACGCGAGTGGAACTACCTGTTCAACTTCCGCAGTACCCCGGGCGGGGACTACTTCACCTGCCAGTTCATGGTCAGCTTCGACAGCAAGGGCATCGCCCAGGACAGCCATTGGAAGCCGGCCGCCTGCGCGGCGGTGCTGCAGCCGCCGGCCCCGCCGCCGCCGCCGCCGCCGCCCGCCCCGGTGGTCATGCCGACCGAACCGCTGCGCCTGTCGGCCGATGCGCTGTTCGCCTTCGATAGTGCGGTGCTGACCGCCGAAGGGCGTCGCAGCATCGACGCGGTGCTGGACCAGGTGCGCAGCGCCAGCCAGGTGCAGACCATCCAGGTGCTGGGCTACACCGACCGTATCGGGGCCGACGCCTACAACCTGGACCTGTCGCAGCGCCGCGCCCACGCCGTGCGCGATGCGCTGGTGCAGGGCGGCGTGCCGGCGGCGGCGATCATGGCCGAAGGCCGCGGCAAGGCCAACCCGCTGGTGCAGTGTGACTCGGCAGGGCGCAAGGCGCTGATCGCCTGCCTGGCACCGAACCGGCGCGTGGAGCTGTCGGGGATGGCCACGCCGCGCTGAGCGCGGCGGCTCCCACGCGGACACGCGCTCTTTCCCATGCTTTCCGTGTCCCGGCCTGCCCACGCAGGCTGTGACGCACCGTCTTGTCCCGGTACGCCGCTTTCACAGCGAGATGTCTCCCCCGTCATCGATCTGGGAGCGGCGTGCCGGGCCATTCTTCTCCGCCACCCAGGCGGATCAGGCGCCGCGTTCGCTGGTGATGGTGGCGCCCTCGCGCATGACCCTGGTGACCGGGGTCTTTTCGACCACCTCCAGCAGGCGCGCCCACTGTGCGTCGGTGAGCGGGGCGCTGGCATGGAGCACGCGGTGCACCACCAGCCGATCGGCGGCGTCGCGGTGTGAACTCAGCTCGGCGCGGAACTCGCCCAGCTCCCAGCCCTTCTTCTCGGCATACATGCGCAGGGTGATCGCGGTACACGCCGACAGCGAGGCCAGGTACAGGTCGAACGGGGCAAAGCCTGCCCCCTGGCCGCCGAGGCTGGCCGGTTCGTCGGCGACCAGCGCATGCGCGCCGCTGTGGATCTGGTGACGGTAGTTGGGGCCGTCTGAGACGATCTGGACCTGGGCCATGCGGGACACCTTCCGGTTGGGATGAGGTGCCGAGCATGGCACGCGCCATTGCGGGAAGCGCAGGCCGAGGTGGAATGCACCGGTGCAGGGGCGGGCGGCTCATTCGACGCCGGGAATCGCCACCTTCAGCGCGGCGGCTTCGACATCGCACCCGGTGGGCGTCACGCTGCTGCCGCGCAGGCTGGCGATCTCGGCGCGTGCGGCGGCCATGTCGTCGCCGAAATCGGCATTGGCATGCAGCGATGCCACCGCGCCGGCGGCGACCGCGCGCCCCTGCAGCACGTCGCTTTGCCAATGCGCATTGCAGATCAGCCGGTTCTCGCCGAAGGCGCGGCCGCGCGCGAGCAGGGCGTCGGCGCGATCCGGGCTGAGTTCGGTCAACAACAGGGCCCAGGTCCAGCCGATCGCGGTGTGGCCGGAGGGGTAGGAGCCGTCGGTACGCAGCTGCGCTTCATCGGCCGGGGCGCAGGTGGCCTCCTTGTAGTACACGAACGGCCGCGTGCGCTGGTAGTGGTCCTTGGCCGCATAGGTCGCCAGGCCGGCGTCGACCAGGCTGCGCTGCAGCAGCAGGTACAGGCGCGGGGTGTCCTGCTGGCTGATCGGAACGCCGAGCGCACAGGCGAACGCGGTGGCGATATGCGGGAAGCGCAGGTCGGCATCGGCGCTGGCGAGCGCGTAGCGTGGCGAACCGCGCAGTTTCTGCGAGGCCCGGCTGACGGCCTGGTCACGCGCGAATCCCGGCGAGCCCTTCGCCGGTGGTGGTGGCAGCAGGGCGAGGCTGTCGGGCAGGGCGCGCCCCAGGTAGCCGGCCGGAACGCCGGGACGGATCTCGGGCACTGCCTTCGCCACCGGTGCGGGCGGGGGAGGTGCTCCCATCGGGGTGGAGGCACAGCCAGCGGCGAGCAGCAGCGCCGGGACGAACAGGGAGCGGGGCGACAGGGCGGCCATGCGGATCTCCTTGGCAGGCGGCCAATGTGGCCGCCCGGACAGACCGCGCACAACCGCCTTTCTACGCGCGGGGCGCCAGTAAGACTACTGGGCCGCACACGCGTGGGGCTCAACGCAGCGGAAAGCGCACCTCGACGCGGGTACCGCCGAGCGGGCTGCGCGTCACCTGCAGCGTGCCGCCCAGCAGGTGCGCCCGTTCTTCCATGCTGATCATGCCGAGGCCGGGGGGAAGCTGGCTGCGGCAGGCGGTGGGCATGCCGACGCCGTCATCATCGATGCGCAGCAGCCACTCGCCCGCGCGTACCGTGACGAGCACATCGGCGACGCTCGCCCGCGCGTGGCGGTCGACGTTGTTGATCGCCTCCTGCACGATCCGGAACAGGCTCAGCTCCTGATCGTCGGGAAGGCGCGGTGGATCGTCGATATGGCAGCGCAGCCGCAGCGCCCCGCGGGTGTTGCGTTTGATGCAGAACGCATCGAGCGCGCTGGCCAGCCCGGTAAAACGCAGGATGCTCGGGTGAAGCTCATGGGAGATGGAGCGGATGTCGTTGGACACCGAGAGCAGCTGCTCCTGCAGCTCGACCACACTGGGACGCTCGCTGGGCGGCACCTGGTTGCGCAACGCACTGAGCCGGATCGAGATGGCGGCCAAGGACTGGTTGACATCGTCGTGCAGATCGCGCGCGATGCGGGTGCGCTCTTCCTCCTGCACCACCAGCATGCGGCCGGTGACCTCGCCGAGGCGCCGATAGGCCTGCTGCAGCTGGAGATGGTTGGACAGCTTCTGCTCGGACAGCGCCCCCAGGAACAGCAGCGCCGCACCGCTGCCCAGCGACCAGACCTGGGCCGTCACCAGGCTGCGCTCGGCGTTCCACAGCGCGAACGGCCCCAATCCCTCCAGACTGAGCTGCATGCCCAGCACGGCAACCACCAGCATGGCCACGCTGGCACCGGCCACGCCGAACACGATCAGCGCCCAGACCAGCAGCGGGATGGGGGCCAGCGCCAGCAACGGCGTGATCACACCCTCGCTCCAATCCATGCTCCACACCGCCGCGAGCGCGCCCATCAACACCAGGGCCATTGTCAGCGTGCGCCAATGCCACCCCACCCGGCGTTCCGGGGTGTGCACGATGCGCTCGACGTTGACCAGCATCGGCACCAGCAGCAGATAGCTCACGCTGTTGCACAGGATCAGCGTGAGCAGGGTGCCGGCCCCGGCTGTGTCACCGCCACCGGTGATCAGCAGTGTCTGGCACCACGCACTGCAGAGCGGCAGGAGCACGACGCCCATCAGCAGAAACAGGGCGATGTCGCGATACCCTTCCAGTGGCGCGCGCCGGGCGCGACCGCGCTGCAGCAGCCAGGCCACGATGAGGACGAGGGCAAACTCCACGAAGGTGGCCAGCAATCTCGGCATGGCGACGAACGGCACAAACACAACCGCAAGCAGCGTGCCGCCCGCTGCCGACAGCACGCAGCCACGCCATGCCGCGCGCGGGGTGAACAACAGCCACGCGAGCAGCAGGGGACCCGGCAGCCACAGCACGTGCAGGCGCAGGCCGGGCATCTGCGCCACGGCAGGCAGCAGCTGGCCGACCAGGCAGCCCAGCAGCAGCGGGATGAGCCGTGTGACGAGGGTGCGTACGTCGGATGACGGTGGTGTGGAGACGTGCGGCGTAGGGCGTGCGGTGCTGCCCGAATGGGCGAGGTGTGTCGGGACCCCGGTACGCTTCGCGTGGGCAACCACTGAACATGACCCTCGATGAGGAATGGGCAGGACGCCTGCAGGCGACTTGTGGCCCTGTCGTTTCCGCCCCACAATCGCGCCGATCACATCAGCTTGTCCCGTCCCGCGCTATCCGATTTCCGACCTGCCCAGGAGTTGGCATGAACGAACCGATGGCCCCTTACAGCCGCTTCGTGGTGGACGGCTTCGACGCGGATGCGCTGCTCGGCGTGGTCCGCGATACGCGTTTCGAGCAGCGCCTGCTGGGCGCAGGCCATTTCCGTGCCTGTGTGCAGCGGCTGGTATTTCCCGGGTTCAGCCTGGACAGCGGCGCCTACACACTGCCCATTTTCGCCAGCGGCTGTTTCGCCGAGGGGATGATGGCGCTGGCGATGGCGGTGTCCTGCACGCGGCCGATGTGGGCCAACGGACGCTGGATCGGCCTGGGCCAGGTGATGGTGTTTGCCGAGGATACCGAGTTGAATGTGCGGCCCAGCCCCGGCGGCTGGCAGTGGGCAGTGCTGCTGGTTCCGCGCGATGTGCTGCAGCGTGCGGCGGTGCTGCGGGTGGGGCGCGAGCTGCGCTTGCCACGGCATGGCTGGTACAGCCGCCCGGTCGCGCCTGCCCAGGCGCGTTCGCTGTGCTACGGCGTGGACAAGGCGCTGGCCGATGCGGCCCAGTGGGAGGGCATGGTGACGCCATCGCAATGGGAAGCACTGGCCGAGTTCGTGTTGTCGATCTTCGTCGATGCGGTCAGCGCCAGCGACACCGGGCCCGAACGCCGGGCGGTCGGCAACTGGATGGAGCGGCACCGCGACACCCTGGTACGCCGTGCAGAGGCCTATCTGAAGGCGCAGCTGGACCGTCCGTTCGACAGCCGTGCGCTGTCGCTCGCGCTGGGCGTGGGCGAGCGGCAGCTTGAACGCCTGTTCCGTGACGCGTTCGGGCACGGTCCGTGCCACTGGCACCAGATGGCCCGGCTGAACCTGGCCCGCAGCGCGCTGCTGCACGGCGGGGCGGGCGACAGCGTGACCGACATCGCAGGGCGTTTTGGTTTTTCCCACCTCGGACGGTTCTCGGGGCTGTACCGGACTGTCTTCGGGGAATGTCCCCGCGACACGCTGCGGTACTGAACCGGACAGGGTGGGCCCGCCCGGCGCGCACGCGATCACCGCCGGCGTGATCTCACGGCTTCGTCACAGGCATGCTCGCATGGTCAGCGCGCTGCACCCTCCGCACGCGACCACAATGGCGACGCCCGTCAATCCGGGCGGTGCACGGGGTGCTGCTCAATCAGGGGAGATTGATTGACAACGGAGATGATGCAATGGCCGTTTCATGTGCGCAGTCGCAGGGTATGCCGTATCGGAAAGTTGTCGTCGCCGACGACCACATGCTGGTCGCGCAGGGTATCGAACGCCTGCTGATGGATTGCTTCGACTCGATTGTGCTGGTGTCGTCCGGCGAGGCGCTGGTGGCGTCGGTACGCCGCGATCCACCGGACGTGGTGGTGGCCGATATCTCCATGCCCGGCATCAGCGGTATCGATGCGATGCGCCAGATGCGCGAAGAGGGGTATGGGATGCCCTTCGTGTTCCTGACCATGCACGACGAGTCCAGCGTGGCCGCCGAGGCCATCCGCGCCGGCGCCAGCGGCTACATTCTGAAGAGTTCAGCCGGCGATGAGCTGGTGCGGGCCATCAACGGCGTGATGGATGGCCAGACTTATGTCACCCCGACGCTGGCGGCCAATGCGATCGTCAACGCGGGGCGTCGCCAGTACACCCTGACCGACAAGCAGCTGCGCATTCTCGAGTTCGTCGCACGCGGGTTGCGCTCCAAGCAGATCGCCTACGAGCTGGGCGTGTCGGTGCGCACGGTGGAATCGCACAAGTACGCGATCATGCAGGAACTGGGGGTGCACGGCACACTGGAGCTGGTGCGCAAGGCCGAGCTGGAAGGCCTGATCCGGCACTGAGCGCTGTCGGCAAGTAGTTTTACTTGCCCGGCCCCGGTTGTTTTTCCCTTGTTCTGCTGCGTTCGTCCGCACACCATCGGTGCACGCGTCGAACGGGCGGAAGCCATGAATGCAGTCCGTGTGCTGCTGGCCGAGGATGGCTGTGCAATGGGACGCCAGCTCCGTGGCCTGCTGTGCCAGCAGTTCGATGTGATCGGCCTGGTACAGGACGGCGCGTCGCTGGTGCAGGCCGCGCAGGCCATGTTGCCCGATGTGGTGGTGACCGATATCGCCCTTCCCGAGCTGGACGGCCTGGCCGCGGCACAGCAGCTGCGGCAGCAACGCCCGGTACTGGGCGTGGTATTCATCACCGTGCATGCCGAAACGCAGATGATCGCCCGTGCGATGGCGCTTGGCGCATGCAGCTATGTCCTCAAGTCCGATGCAGGCGATGACCTGCTGCACGCGGTGCACGCCGCGATCCGCGGCGAGGCCTTCATCTCGCGCTCGCTGGCACCGGCCCGGCCGCACTAGGCCAGAATGCCCAGCAGCCTGCTGGCCAGCTCATCCACCGACATCGCCACCAGGAACAGCGGGCACAGCGGCAGCATCGCCGGCGCGGCGATCCACAGCAGGTTCCAGCGGTTCAGCGGTATCACCGACATCGATGCCAGTCCGTGGTACAGGCCGCTGAAGTCGGCCAGCGCCGAGGCATCCCCGTGGTCGAGCAGCGAATCGTCACCGTCGCCGGTCGCGTCGTCCTGTTTCCAACGGCGATCAAAGGTTGCCGACGCACGGTTGCCGAGGGCATCGAAGCGATACAGACCGTGGCGTTTGGCCCGCAGCATCGCCGGCATCAACAGCAGCAGCGGCGCCACCAGCAGCGCGGTGGCGCCAATCACGAAACCGGCCAGCAGGTGGCGCAGATCGTGCAGGCTTTCGCCGAGGTAGGTCATGTGATTCAGACAGGCGCCGGCGAGCAGCAGCCCACTGCTCAGCGACAGCACGGCAAAACGCTCCTGTGCCAGGCCCAGAAAGCCCAGGCCGCCGGCGCCATCAGGATGCTGGGGGCGCAGCACCAGGCCAACCCGTGGCAGACGCCAGAGCAGGTAGGTCCACAGCGCGAAGCGCCACAGCCACAGCAGCACGACCAGCCGGTGCAGCGGCAGCGACACCCATTCGTACCAGTAGCCGGCCGCGGTGAGGGCGGTGCCGTGCAGACGCCAATCGACAATGCCGGGCAACAGGCTGACCGCATGGCCGTCCAGCAGGGCCGGTGCCCAGGCGATGAGCACGCACAACGCTTCCGGCCACCACCCGTCGCGGCCGTGGCGCACCTGGCGCAGCAGCGCCTGCAGGCGCTGCTGGCGGTGCGCGGGTACCAGACTGTGCTGGACCAGCTGCCGGAACGCATTGCGCATCAGCGCGTCGGCCGGTGCCGCGGCAAGCACCAGCAGCGGCGTGGCCAGCAGCAGGCGCGCCAGCGTGGCGTAGTCGCCGAGCAGGGGCATGGCCGGCGGCTGCGGCCACAACATGCCGGCCGAGGCGCTCAGCAGCAGCAGCGGCAGCACGCTCACCAGCAGCAGGCCGAGCGCGATCCAGCAGGGCAGGTGCGGTGTGCCGCGCATCGCGCCGCTGGCGTGAAGCAGCCGGTGGACCAGTCCACCACGCATCAGGGATTCGCTGTGCCGGGCCATGCGCCGAGCATACCGCTGGCGACCGCACGACCCGGCGCAGTAAAAATACTGGCGGCGATGCAGTACCAATGCCGATTGTCGGATGCGGTGGTGACGCCCAAGCTGGAGCCCTGTCGCACGGACCCTCTCCATGCTCCTGGCCATCGAGTTCCTGACGCGCTTCTGGACGGACATGATCGATCGCGCGGACGGGCCGATGACGTTCCGCTTCTTCCTGCAACCGACGATGGCCCTGATCACGGCGCTGCTGGACGGCATCAAGGACGCACGCAGCGGACGCAGTCCGTATGCGTGGCTGCTGACCCACACGCAGGATCGTCAGGCACGGTTGACGGCATGGCGTGAGGGCGTCACCGCCACGACCCGCATCCTGCTGCTGGGGGTGGGCATGGATGTGATCTACCAGTTCCGCATGTTCGGGGGCTTCAAGTACCCGCTGGAATCGTTCGTGATTGCCGTGGTGCTGGGATTCCTGCCGTACCTGGTCCTGCGCGGCCCGTTCAACCGGCTCGCCACACGCTGGTTCCGCCGCCATCCCCCCAAGCCGAAAAGGGCGCCGTGAGGCCATGAACGATCCCGATCCCACCCGCACACTCGGCGACCGTGCCCTGAGCATCGCGCACGCGGCGCAGCTGCTGGGCGGCAACGACCAGGCATCGCTGGAGCTGTCGTCGCGCCGTACCGGCATGTCGTTCCAGCGGACCCGCATGAGCGCGGACCGCACATTGATGTCGATCATCCGCACCGCGCTGTCGCTGATCGGCTTCGGCTTCACCATCTACCAGTTCTTCGGTCACATGCTGCAGACCGTCGGCGGACTCCGCCCGCATGCGCCGCGCAACTTCGGCGTCGCCCTGGTGGCGCTGGGACTGGTGCTGCTGACGTTGGGCATCGTCTACCACGTACGCTACATGCAGGGGTTGCGCGCCGAACGTGCGCTGATGATCCGGGAGGGGCTTGTCCACGGCGAAAGCCGCTACCCGATCTCCCTGACCCTGATCACCGCCGGCCTGCTGTGGCTGCTGGGGCTGCTGGCGATCGTCAGCATGACCTTCAACATCGCACCGTTCGCCTGAGCATTCCACGTCCGTCCACCCGTCCGTTGCCGGCGCCGCGCCGGCGCGTCTTACGCTCCAATGGAGACTGTCATGGCAAACGCAAAGACCGCCCCGGCGAAGTCCGCCGGTTCCGCGAAGAAGGGCACCGGCAAGCGCCCCAACATCCTGGTGATCTGGGGCGACGACATCGGCATCAGCAACCTGAGCTGCTACAGCAGGGGGCTGATGGGGTACCAGACGCCGAACATCGACCGCATCGCGCGCGAGGGGGCGATGTTCACCGACTCCTATGGTGAACAGTCCTGCACGGCGGGGCGATCGTCGTTCATCACCGGGCAGAGCGTGTACCGCACCGGCCTGTCCAAGGTCGGCATTCCCGGCGCGCCGACCGGGATGAGCGACCAGCTGGTGACCATTGCCGCACTGCTCAAGAACCAGGGCTACGCCACGGGCCAGTTCGGCAAGAACCACCTTGGCGATCTGAACCACATGCTGCCGACCAACCACGGCTTCGATGAGTTCTTCGGCAACCTGTACCACCTCAATGCCGAGGAAGAGCCGGAAATGTACGACTACTTCCCCGAGAAGGATTTCCCCAACTTCCGCAAGACCACCGGGCCGCGCGGGGTGATCCACAGCTGGGCCACCGACAAGGACGATGCCACGGTGCAGGAGCGCTGGGGCAAGGTGGGCAGGCAGAAGATCGAGGACACCGGGCCGCTGAACGTCAAGCGCATGGAAACCTGCGACGACGAGTTCGCGGCAGCCGCCAAGGACTTCATCAAGCGGCAGCACGACGACGACACGCCGTTCTTTGTGTGGGTCAACTACACCCACATGCACATGTTCACCCACACCAAGCCGGAAAGCCTGGGCCAGGCCGGGCGGTGGCAGTCGCCGTATCACGACACCATGATCGACCACGACAAAAACGTGGGTGAGCTGCTGGACTTCCTCGACGAGCTGGGCATTGCCGAGGACACCTTCGTGATGTACTCCACCGACAACGGGCCACACCGCAACTCCTGGCCGGACGGTGGCACCACGCCCTTCCGCAGCGAGAAGGACACCAACTGGGAGGGCGCGTTCCGCATCCCGCTGGTGGCGCGCTGGCCGGGCCATATTCCGGCCGGCACCGTGGCCAACGGCATCGTGCAGCACCACGACTGGCTGCCCACCTTCCTGACGATGGCCGGCGACCCGGATGTCAGCGCCAAGCTGAAGAAGGGGTACAAGGCGAATGGCCGGACGTACAAGAACCACATCGACGGCATGGACCTGACCGGCTACCTGACGGGCAAGGAAAAGGAGAGCCCGCGCAACATCTTCGTGTACTTCAGCGACGATGGCGATGTCATGGCGATCCGCTACGACAACTGGAAGGTCTCGTTCATGGAGCAGCGCTGCAAGGGCACGCTCCAGGTCTGGGCCGAGCCGCTGACGCCGCTGCGGCTGCCCAAGGTCTACAACCTGCGCACCGATCCGTACGAGTTCGCCGATGTGACCTCCAACTCCTACTACGAATGGATGCTGTATCACGCCTACATCCTGTTCGGCGCGTACGCGATCGCCGACAAGTTCGCAGCGACGTTCAAGGAGTTCCCGCGGGTGCAGAAGCCCAACACCTTCACCATCGACGATGCGCTCAAATCGATGAGCGATGCGTGCGCGGGCAGCTGACATGACCCGGTGCGATCCTGCCACCGTCTCGTCGCGCGCGCCGGAGGTGCGGTCATGAGCGTCGTCGCCGACACCATGATCGCGCTCGCCGGGGGCGTGTTCAGCATGGGCTCCAACGACCACTATCCGGAGGAGCGGCCGCTGCACAAGGCCAAGGTGGCGCCCTTCCGGATCGACCGCTACCCGGTCACCAACCGCGAGTTTGCCCGGTTCGTGCGCGACACCGGGCATGTCACGGCGGCCGAGCGCCCGGCAGACCCCCGTGACTACCCCGGTGCCGATCCGGCGCTGCTGGTGCCCTCATCGGTGGTGTTCGTGGCGCCGGCGTATCCGGTCCCGTTGACAGATACCCATCAGTGGTGGCACTACGTGCCGAGCGCCGACTGGCGCCACCCGCGCGGCCCGTTCTCCAGCCTGGCCGGGCTGGAGGACCACCCGGTGGTGCACGTTACTCATGCCGACGCGCTGGCGTATGCGCGGTGGCTGGACAAGGATCTGCCCACCGAGGCCGAGTGGGAGTTCGCCGCGAAGGGCGGCAACGATGCCACCGAGTTCGCGTGGGGCGACAGCCTGCTGTGCGATGGCCGCCATATGGCCAATACCTGGCAGGGCGAGTTTCCGTGGCAGAACCTGGAAACCGACGGCCATCGCTGGACCTCCCCGGTGGGCAGCTATCCGCCCAACGGGTATGGCCTGTACGACATGATCGGCAACGTGTGGGAGTGGACCAGCGACTGGTACCAGCAGCATGACCAGCTGCAGAGCCGCCCCTGCTGCGCCATCGACAACCCGCGCGGCGGCGCGCGCGAGACCAGCCACGACCCGCGCGACCGCGCTGCGGTGCCGCGCCGGGTGATGAAGGGCGGCTCGCACCTGTGCGCGCCGAACTACTGCCGCCGCTACCGTCCGGGCGCCCGCATGGCGCAGCCGATCGATACCTCCACCTGCCATCTCGGCTTCCGCTGCGTGGAGCGGTCATGAACCGCCGCGCTGCCTGTGTCCCTGTCTGCGAGGAGATCCCCATGCCAATGCTTCCCGCCACCGTGAGCAGGAGTGCGCGCCCTTGGCGTCGGTTGACGCTGTTGTCCGTGATGCTGCTGGCAGCCACCGCGGCCGCGCCGGCGGCGGCGGTCGAAGGTGCGCTGGGCCGGTCCATCACCGGCATGCAGGTCACCTCCTATGCCGGGGTGATTCCGCCCGAGCCCGGCATGCAGTGGTCGCTCAGCTACGTGCACTACGACGGCAAGATCAGCGGCAACCGGCAGGCGCCCATCGCCGGGCAGCTGTCGCTGGGATTGGACGCCGACGTCAGCCTGACCGCCGCCACCGGCGTGTACGTGTGGCCGACCCGGACCGGCAAGTGGAACTTCGCCTCGATGCTGACGGTGCCCTACATCACCGCCGACGTCACCGCGGATCTGGTCGGGCCGCTGGGCACGCGGCGCGAGGTCAAGGACAGCACGTCCAATCTGTTCGACGTGTACTTCGCACCGTTCATCGCCGGCTACCACATTGATCCTGTGCAGCACGTGTCCGTCGGGCTGTATGTGTATGCACCGACCGCCAAGTACGACCCGGGCAAGCTGGCCAATCCCGGCATGAACGTGTGGACGCTCTCACCCAGCGTGGGCTACACGCACCTGTTCCAGGCGGGCACGCTGGAGTTCAGTGTGCTGGGCGCGGTGGACTGGTACAGCCGCAATGACGATACCGACTACAAGAACGGCCTGGTGGCCCGCGCCGATGTGCTGGTGGTCAAGCGCACTCCAAGTGGCTGGGGCTTCGGCGCGGCCGGCGGCTGGCTGCAGCAGGTGCAGGACGACGACGGTGATCTCGCCGACCGTCTGGGCGGCTTCAAGGGGCGTTCGTTCGGCATCGGGCCGGTGCTGACCTACGGAAAGAAGTGGGCGGGGGGCGAGCACCTGGATGTGTCCTTCCGCTACGTCGGCGAGTTCAGCGTCAAAAACCGGTTCGAGGGCGATCCCTGGAGCCTGTCGATCAGCGGTGGCTTCTGACCCGGGGCGATGCGTCCTGGTAAACCCGATGCGCGGAGAAACGACATGAGCGCTGCATTCCCGATGTTCCGATGGCTGGCCTGTGCGCTGCTGGCCGTGGCCTCCACGGCCACGGCCGCCACCGGGGCGGCACCGCCCGCGCCGGCTGCCGCGCGCCCCGAGGCGACCGCACGCGATCCCGGGGCGCTGGCCGCGCTGGACCGGATGGGCACGGCGCTGCGTGCGCTCAACCAGTTCTCGCTGGTGTCCCGTGCGAGCACCGAGGTGGTGCTCGACGACGGCCAGAAGATCGAGCTGGACAGCACGGTGACCTACAGGGTCAAGCGACCCAACCAGCTGTTCCTGGAGATCCGCAGCGACCGCCAGCTGCGCCAGTTGTTCTATGACGGCAAGGCGATGTCGCTGTACTCGCCGCGCCTGAAGTACTACGCCCAGGCCGATGGCGTGCATGCGACGCTGGGCGATCTGGCCGCACAGGTGGCCGACCGCTATGGCATCGAGCTGCCGCTGGCGGACATGTTCCTGTGGGGAACCGACAAGGCGCGGACGGACGCGATCCGCAGCGCGCTGCATATCGGGGGCGGAACGGTCGACGGCGATGCCGTGGAGCAGTACGCCTTCCAGCAGGACCAGGTGGACTGGCAGATCTGGATCGCCACGGCGACCTCGCTGCCCAGGAAACTGATCATCACGTCGCGGGACGATCCGGCGCTGCCGCAGTACCGCGCCGACCTGCGCTGGGATACGCGCACCCCGGTTGCGTCCACGGCGTTCCATTTCACGCCGCCTGCCGATGCGTCGCGGATCGCGCTGGTGCCGGTGGCGATGTCGGCTGACGACCAGGAGAACTGACATGCACAGCACGATCCTTGCACAGGGGCGACGGGGGGCAGCGCTGGCAATGGGCGCGTTGCTGGTGCTGGCGCTGAGCGTGGTGCCGGTGGCGGCGCAGCACGGCCCACACGGTGGCGGTGGCATGCGGGCAGGGGCTCACGCCGGCGCGGCCCGTGCCGCTGCGCACAGCAGCATCAACCGCCCGGTGCAGCGGCCGCAGGGTGGGGCGGGCAACCGCAACGTCGATCGGAACGTGAACCGCAACGTCAACCGCACTGTCAATCGCAACGTCAATGTCGACGTGGACTATCACGACGATCACTGGAACCACTGGGACGACCACCCGTTCGCCACCGCGGCGGCAGTGACCGCCGGCGTGGCAGTGACCTCGGCGGTGATCGGCTCGATCGTCAACAGCGTGCCGCCCAGCTGTGTGACCACCGTGATCAACGGAATGGCCTACCAGCAATGCGGCAGTACCTGGTATGAGCCGCGCTATGCGGGCACAACGGTGCAGTACGTGGTGATCAACCCGCCGCGTTGAACCGGCGCGGCTAGGTAGTTTTTCCCGCTGCCGCTGCGTAGTAATGCGGATTCCGCGACAGCGGCGGCATCGTAACGTGGTGGTTGTGCCCTGCGACGACCGCTGCACCGGCAGCGCGTCCTTCCTCTTCCGGAACTGGAGCCTCGCGTCATGAAAGCCTTCGCCATTGCCGTCCTCGCCACCTCGCTGGTTGCCTGCGCGTCGTCCCCGACGGTCAAGACCGACTTCGACAGCAGCGCCAACTTCTCCTCCTACCGCACCTATACCTGGGCGATGAAGCCCGAGGCCGGCTCACCGCTGGTGCAGCAGCGCATCGTTGACGGCATCAATGCCCGTCTGCAGGCCAAGGGCCTGCGCGAGGCACCCAACGGCGACATTGCGCTGGCCGCGCATATCGCCAACAGCCAGAAGCAGACCCTGGACACCTTCTACACCGGCACCGGCATGGGCGGCTGGGGCTGGCGCGGCGGCGGGTGGGGCGGCGGCATGGCGATGGGCAATGCGACCACCACGGTGCGTACCTACGACGTTGGCACACTGGTGGTGGACATGTTCGACGCCCGCACCAAGCAGGCGGTCTGGCGTGGCACGGCCAGCGGCACGGTGCCCAGCTCGCCGGAGAAGGTCAACGCCGCGGTCGAGGCCGGCCTGGACAAGCTGTTCGCCTCCTTCCCGCCGGGCGCCACGGCGGCGCGCTGAGCACGGTTTCATCGCGCGGCGTCGCGCCGGGGTTCTCCCTCCCACCGGCGCGGCGTCGCGCACCGGCAACGCATGACGCATACGTCGAGGTGATCCGTGTCGATCCGCGCCTGTTCCGGGTTGTGTGGCCTTGCGATGGCGCTCCTGAGCGGCGTGGTGTCGGCACAGCCGGCCACGGCAGGCGGACCCTCGCCGGCGGCCGCAGCGCCACCCGCGCAGGGCGGACGCTTTCGTGACGCCGAGGACGGGCGCTTCGACATGTCCGGCTGGCTGCTGGACCACCGCGGCTTTCTGCCGGTCCCGGTAATCATCACCGATCCGGCCGTCGGCAACGGCGGCGGGGTGGCGCTGGCGTTCTTCCATCGCCCGCACACGCCGGTCACCACCGATGCCGACGGCGCGCCGAAAATGGCCACGCCGGACATCTACGGTGGCGGCGCCATGCGCACCGCCAACGGCAGCGAGGCCGCCGGCATCGGCGCATCGCTGCATTTCGACGAAGATCGCTGGCGCTACCGCGGCGGCGTGGCCAAGGCGTCGATCAACCTGGACTTTTACACCCCCGGCAACGTGCTGCCGCCCTCGAAGATCGCCTACAACATGGATGGGGTGATGTCGTTCCAGCAGGGCTTCCGCCAGCTCGGCAAGCGCGACTTGTACGTGGGCCTGGCCTGGATCTACATGGATCTGGATCTGGGCTTCGACGTGGCGTCGGACCGCGACCGCTTCCAGCCGCACGAGCTGTCCCGGCGCAGTTCCGGGCTGGGCCTGTCGCTGGAATACGACAGCCGCGACAATCCGTTCACCCCGTCGCGCGGCTGGCTGGGGATGATCGAGGGCAACGCCTACCTGCCGGGGATCGGCAGCGACCAGAGTTTCCAGAGCTATCGCGGACACGCGTACGGCTACTGGCCGCTGGGGACGCGGCTGGTCCTCGGCGGGCGGGTCGATGCGCGCCGGGCGAACGGCGACATCCCGTTCTACCGGTTGCCGTACATCGACCTGCGCGGCATCGGCTCGGCCCGCTACCAGGACACTCGCGCGGCAGTGCTGGAAACCGAGCTGCGCTGTAACCTGACGCCACGCTGGGCGCTGATCGGCTTTGTCGGCGCCGGGCGCACCTGGGGCCGGCACAACAGCTTCGGTGACGGTGATGACCAGGTGTCCAAGGGAGCGGGGGTGCGCTACCTGATCGCCCGGCAGCTGGGGATGCACGTGGGCGTGGACTACGCCTGGGGACCGGAAGACGACACGTTCTACATCCAGGTGGGCAGCGCATGGCGCTGACCCGCACCCGACGCGGGCTGTGGCTGGGGTGCCTGGCGGCCCTCGGTGTGAGCGCTGCCGCACCGTGCGCCGCGGCCGGCCAGCAGGCTGATGCCCCGGATGCCGCAGCGGCGCTGGCGGGCAACGGTACCCAGTGTGGCGTGCGGGCGGCGGGCGACACGCGGCCGCGGATCGGGCTGGCGCTGGGCGGTGGCGGTGCGCGCGGCATTGCGCATGTGCGCATCCTCAAGCAGCTTGAGGCGCTGCACATTCCGGTGGACTGCATTGCCGGCACCAGCGCGGGCGCGCTGGTGGGCGCACTGTACGCGTCCGGGTCCAGCCCGGAGACCATCGAGCAGGTGGTGCTGGATACGCAGTGGATGGCGATGTTCAGCGACACGCTGCCCCGGCGCGAGCGCTCGCTGCGCCGCAAGGGCGACGACTTCGCCCAGCTGGCCCCGATCGGCGTGGGCCTGGGCGGCGAGGGCAAGGCGGTTGCCCTGGCCGGAGGTGTATCCGAAGGCGAGCGGTTGATCGCGCTGTTCGAGCGGGCGACCGGCGGCACGCGGGTCAGCGGTGCCTTCGACGATCTGGCCATCCCGTTCCGCGCCGTGGCCACCGACATCAACACCGGCAAGGCGGTGGTGCTCGACCACGGCAGCCTGCCGATGGCGATGCGCGCCAGCATGTCGCTGCCCGGCATCTTCCGGCCGGTGGCGATCGATGACCGGGTACTGCTGGATGGCGGGCTGTCCAACCAGGTGCCGATCGATGTGGTGCGCGCGATGGGCGCGGACCGGGTGATCGCGGTGGACGTGGGCACGCCGCTGAGCGTGTTGGATCGCAATGCCAGCCTGGTGGATGTGATCAGCCAGCTCAGCGGGTTCCTGACCACCGGCAGCGCGCAGCGCCAGCTCGACAGCCTCGGCGCGCAGGACCTGCTGATCTCGCCGGACCTGACCGGCAAGGTCGCCACCGGTGACTTCGACAAGGCGCCCGAGGCGCTTCGGATCGGCCAGCAGGCGGCGGACGCGGCGGCTCCGGCGCTGCGCGCGTTCTCGCAGCCGCCCGCCGCCTATGCGCGCTTCCAGCGGGACCGCGCAGAGCGCGCCGGCAACCGGCAGCCGGTGCGGGTGGACTTCGTGGACATGCACAACGACACCGGGTATGCCGACGCGCTGCTGATGTCCTACCTGCCACTGAAGGTGGGCGAGCCGCTGGATACCGCCGGCATGCAGGCCGGGGTGCTGCGGGCCTACGGGATGGGCACGCTGGCCAGTATCACCTACGACGTACGCGAGCGCGATGGGCAGACCGGCGTGGTGGTGTCGGCACATGCCAAGCCGAACGGGCCGGCGTACCTGGAGGCGGGCCTGAGCCTGAGCAACGACCTGGACGGCAACCATGAAAGCAATGTGCGCGCCGGGATACTGTTCTCGCCACTGTCCCCGTATGGTGCCGAGGCGCGCGTGGCGCTGCAGATTGGCAGTGAACCGGGCCTCACCGGGCAGTACTACCATCCCTTCGACCTGCACAACCGCTACGCGTTCCAGGTCGGGGGCGGCTTCCAGACGCGCGCGTTCAACCTCTACGACGCCAGCGGCGACAACAAGATCGCTCGTTATCGCGTGCGGCGCCTGGGCGTGACCGCTGCGATGGTGCGCAACATCTCCAACGTGATGACCTTGACCGCGGGGCTGGAGCGCTATCGCGGCGATGCGAAGGTGGAGGTGGGCGACCCCTCGATTCCCCGGGTCGACTTCGAGGAAGGCGCCTGGATCGCCGAAGCCACCCTGGACGACATCGACAGCCTGTATTTCCCGCGCGACGGCTACCTGGTGAATCTGGGCACGTATCAGTCGCGCCACGCACTCGGTGCGGACACGGCGTTCGGCCAGATCGACCTGGACGCGGTCGCGGCGCGGTCGTTCGGCCGCCATGCGCTGCAGCTGGGCCTGCGCTACCACGTCACCGCATCGGGCACCGCGCCGGTGCAGAGCCTGTACCGGCTGGGTGGGCGCTGGCGCCTGGCGGGCTTCCAGCAGAACGAGCTGACCGGGCAGGACTACGCGCTGGGTTTCGCCGGCTACACCTATGAGCTGGGCAAGGTGCTGGGCCGTTCGGCGCAGGTCGGTGGCACGGTCGAGTATGGCAACGCATGGCAGCAGCGCAGCGACATGTCGCTCAGCGAGGGCATCTGGAACGGCAGCGTGTTCCTCGGCTTCGATTCGTGGATCGGCCCGCTGATCTTCGGCATGGGGTTCCGCGAGGGCGGCGGCAACGTGCTGTTCATCGAGCTGGGGCAGTCGCTGTAGCCTGGCTTACAGCACCTGCGACAGGATCACGCCCAGCGCACCGAACCAGCACACGATCACGAACCAGGTCAGCACGGCGTTGGCGCCGATACCGCGGTGGCGGACCAGCAGGCTGACCACCAGCGCGGCCAGCAGCGGGACGACGAACAGGCTGAGGATCCAGATCCAGGGGTGGCTGTGCATGGCGGCGCCTGCAGGAAGGAGGGATCAGGTGAGCGTGCTGTCGGGCCGCAGCGCTATTCGGGGAACACCAGCGTGACCGAGAAGCGTCCGGTCCAGCGGTTGGCGTTCTGCGGCCGGTCCAGGTTGTAGAACCCACCGAGGCCGAGGCTGACCGGTGTATGGCCCAGCCGCAGCACCTTGGACACCGTTGCGCCGAGTGGCACGGTCCAGGCATCGCTGCTGGCGGCCTTCCAGTTGTAGCTGGTCTCGGAAGTGACGCTGAGCGACCAGCCGTTGGGCAGGTTGCGGGTGACGAACGGCTGCACGCTGGTGCTGCTCACATCCTCGCGGTCGCCGTCGCCGCCCACCGACCACACATGGTTGGCGAGCGCGCCGACCGTCCAGGCGCGGGTCTTGTGTACCAGGATGAAGGCCGGTCCGAGCGAGTACTTGCCGGTGCCCAGGGTCTCATGGGACGCGGTGTCGAGCAGGGCGGCGGCACCAAAGCCGACTTCGGTACCGTGCGCTTCGGACGCGGTTTTGGGGATGTAGTAACCCTGCACGAACAAGTCGCCGGTGCCGTGCCGGTCCTGCGGAAACTGGTTCCAAGCCAGCGGCAGGATCGGGCGCAGGATGAACTTTCCACGCTCGCCGACGAACGGGATCACCGGCTGGATCTTCAACTGCTGGTTGTGGAAATCGCCGCCCGGTCCCACCGAACCCAGATAGTTGTACTGGAACGGCACCGAGATCAGTGCCGCTCCGGGGTCGGCGAGCTTGCGTGCGATGTCGTCGGTCGAGTGCGGGGCGTCCTGCGCCCATGCCGTGGCCGGGCACAGCAGCGCTGCCAGCACGCATCCGCAGGTGATCGTGCCGGCGCGCATGCACTGTCCGTGACGCCATGTCCGGTGGCTCATCTCGGCGCGTCCACGACGATGTACTGCACGGTGGTGCCGACATACTGCGGCTGGTACCAGCCCGTCCCGCACTGCTGGTAGCCCACGCCATCGATGATGACCGTGCTGCAGTCGGCCGGCAGCGAATAGACCACCGATCCGATCATGGCCGAGGTGACCGCCACGCCGGCGGTGAACGCGGCGGCATCCCAGAACGGATGGTCCCAGTACGGCGGCGGCGGGGGCGGCGGATAGGGGTGCGGCCCGGGACCCGGGCCGGGTCCGGGTGGATGCGGTCCCGGCCCAGGACCAGGAGGATGCGGTCCCGGACCAGGGCCTGGGCCAGGAGGATGCGGACCCGGACCCGGACCCGGACCCGGACCCGGACCCGGACCCGGACCCGGACCTGGACCTGGAGCCGGATGTGGTCCGGGGCCGGGATGGGGGGAGAATCCGCCGCCGCCATGTTCCATGCCCCCGCCGCCGAAACCGGCGGGATGGGCGATGGACGGGTGCGCGAAACCGCGCAGTCCCGGTCGGGCGTGCGCCGGGGTGGGGAGCAGCACGGCCCCCAGCAGCAGGGTGGCCGCGGCGGCAGCGGTGGCGCGCAGGCAGGTGCGAGGATGCATGTCACTCTCCCCCTTGAACGCTGGCCTGCGCGCCGGTGTCCACCGGCACGAATACGATGCGGGTGGCACCGTCGGGACGGAAGGTCAGCTCGGCCGCCGTGACCGCGCGGCGGGTATCCCAGCGCAGCGTGGCCTGGTAGTCCGGCAGCGCCGGGTCGTTGTGGCTCGTGATCACCAGGCGGCGCGGCAGCTGGGTGCTGTCGGACACCCAGACCTGCCAGTCCACACCGGGCAGCCGGTACGCGTAATGGTGGGTGGGATCGCCATCGATACGGGTGGTGCCCACCGCCAGCGCCGACTGGAAGCGGTCGGTTGGGAACGCGTCGGTGCCCCAAAGGAACAGGTCGGCCAAGGGAAACTCCACGCCATAGGCGGCGGCCGAATCGGCCAGCAGCGCCTGCGTGCTGCGGTCCAGCCCGTCCAGCGTTGCGTAGTACTTCAGGCGGGGCGCGTACAGGGTGAGCGCATGCCCGTCGTAGAACAGCTGGCGATGCTGTTGTTCGCTTTGGATCTCCACGAAGAACCGGTCGGTGCCGAGCACCTTGTAGTCCACCGTGCCGGACAGGCTGACCTTCTGCCCGTCGTCGAGCACGTAGTCGGTGATGGTGTCCGCGCGGAGGGTGAAGTACGGCAGCGCGCGCAACGCCTTGCCCATGCGTTCGACGGCGCGGATCGCGTCGGGATCGAGTGCCGGGACCGCTGCGCCGGCCGGCGCGGTGGTCTGGGCCGCGCAGGGCACTGCGGCGAGCAGGGGCGCGGCCAGCATCGCTGCCACCAGCAGGCCCGATCGACGGTGCGGCATGGGACTCTCCTCGATGACGGTCGAGTCCACTGTGCGGAGCGCCTGCGTGCGCCACAAGCGGAGTTCCACGGTCCCGGCCTAGGTATTTCTACGCAGGCCGGCCGCGCCGCGTGCGGGACTAGCGGCGCGGATCGCCGCCGCCGCCGGCGATCCACGCATCCACGGCCTGCTCGACCACGGTCATCGGCAGGGCGCCGTTGCCCAGCACCAGATCGTGGAAGTGGCGCAGGTCGAAGCGGTTGCCGAGCTGGCGCCGCGCCTTGTCGCGCAGCGCCAGCAGCCGCAGCTGACCCATCTTGTAGGACGCGGCCTGGCCGGGCTGCACCAGGTAGCGGTTGACCTCGATGCGCACGTCGGCGGCGGTCATGCCGGTGGTGGCCTGCATGTAGGCCACCGCCTGCTCGGGCGTCCAGCGTTTGCGATGCAGCCCGGTATCGACCACCAGCCTGACCGACCGGAACATCTCGGCCTGCAGGCGGCCGAGGTCGCCGGCCGGGTCGTCGCGGTACACCCCCGCGTCGGCCATCAGCTGCTCGGCATACAGCGCCCAGCCTTCGCTGAACGCACTCGGGTTGAGGCTGCGGCGCAGCATCGGCAGGTCGTCCAGGGTCTGCCCGATCGAAATCTGGAAGTGATGGCCCGGCGACCCTTCGTGGTAGGTCAGCGTGGGCACGCTCCAGCGGGTGTTGGAGGCCATGTCGCCGAGGTTGATGAAGAAGGTGCCCGGGCGCGATCCGTCCAGCGCGGGCGGGTAGTAATAGCCGCCGGGCGAGGTCGCCTGCATGTGCACGGGTACCGGCTGCACCTGCAGCGGCTGGGTCGGCAGGCGGCCGAAGTAGGTCGGCAGGATCGGATCGAGATCGCGCAGCCGCTGCTGGATGTCGCCGATCAGCTGCTGGCGGCCGGCATCGCTGTCGGCGTAGCGGTAGCGCGGGTCGTCGCGCAGCAGGGCCACACGCGCGGCCACACTGCCGTCGCGCAGGCCGAGATCGCGCAGACGGGCATCCATCGCCTTGTCCAGGCGTGCCACTTCGTCCAGTCCGATCCGGTGGATCGCATCGGCATCCAGATCGGTGCTGGTGTACCAGCGCAGCGCGGCATCGTAGTAGGCCTTGCCTTCGGGCAGCGCCCAGACGCCGTGGTTGCCCGGATGACGCGCCAGCAGGCCATCGACATCGGCCATCAGGCGCTGGTAACCGGGATTGACCGCGTCGCGTACCGCCTCGGTGGCCTGCGTGATCCACGCGGCGCGTTGCGCGGCGGGGAGGGTGTCCAGCGCATCCAGCTTGCGCTGCAGCCCACGCACCCACAGGCTGTCCTGCGGGGCCGGCGCGAGCAGCGTGCGGAACTGGGTGGCCGCGCCCTGCAGCGCCAGTTCGGGTGGCACCACGCCCTGGCGCACCTGCATGTCCAGGTTGGCGCGGACCTGGTCGAGCTTGGTTCCCATCGCCTGCAGCCGCGCGATGTAGGCCGCCGCACTGGCCGCATCGGTGACGGCATGCTGGTTGTCCATGAACTGCGGCAGGTTGACCGGCAGGCTGAACAACTGGTCCACCGCATAGGTGCT
The DNA here is from genome assembly GCF_049310345.1 of Stenotrophomonas sp. GZD-301. Classification (NCBI taxonomy): domain Bacteria; kingdom Pseudomonadati; phylum Pseudomonadota; class Gammaproteobacteria; order Lysobacterales; family Lysobacteraceae; genus Stenotrophomonas; species Stenotrophomonas sp. GZD-301. The sequence goes on from NZ_JBMOWY010000040.1 coordinate 103,077, forward strand.
GCCGCCCACCGGCAACCACGCCGGTGCCCACGGTGTCGCCATGAGGTCGATCTGGGCCTGGTAGAACCAGCGCGCCAGCCCGTCGCTGAGGCGTTGCTGCGGGCCCAGCGGTGCACCGTGCCAGCCCTTGATCGCGGCGAGGTTGTCGGCCAGCAGGCGGCGGTTGACCTCGCGCCTTGCCAGCGACACATCGGTCAACTGCCCGGCCGTATCGTTGGCGCCATCGCCGCGGAGGCCGAGCAGGGTGCGCAGCTCCGGGTCGGCGTTGATCGCCTCCATCGTCTGTGCATCCAGCAGGGCATTGAAGGACGCACCGGCCGGCGTGCTGTCCCCGGCAGGTGCTGACTGTGCGTGGGCAGGTGCGCACGGTACTGTCATCGCGAGGGCAACGACAACGGCAACGGCGAGCAGAGCGGGCAGGGCGGCAGCGGCTGGCGTGCGTGTCACGGGCATTCTCCGAAGAGCGATGGGCTGCGCGCAGGCTACGGCAGCGCGTGGCCCACTGCACCTGGCAACCGCTACCCCTGCGGGGTGAAGCCATCCCCGCTCCAGCCCTCGCTGCCCACACCGTGATGGATCACGAACAGGCCGTCCGGGTCGTAGCGGCGCTTGGCCGCCTGCAGGCGCGGATAGTGCGGCCCCCAGAACGCCTGTTGCCACTGTGGCTGGAAGTAGTCGCACTCGGAGACGTAGGTGGCCGGGTCCGGCGCCACCTCGCGCAGGGCGGCATAGGCACGACCGACCCGCACGGCGCCCCAGCGTGCGTCGCCGTCGTCCACCTCGCCGCCGCAGCCGGGGTACACCGGCCGGCTCGCGGTACCGATCAGCGCCAGTGCGAAGGCATCCAGAACGCCCGGATGGGTGGCGGTATCGCGCGCGGCGGCCAGCGCCTCGGCGGGCGCGCCGAACAGGCCCTTGTTGCAATGCAGTTCCACGTCCATGTGCGCGGCAGCGGCACAGATCGCGGTGGCCGCTGCCGTACGCCCGGCGTCGGACAACAGGGCCGACGGCAGCCAGACCGAGGCGTAGCCGTGCAGGAACCAGCCCACCTGGCTCTGGTCGCCCTTCCACAGCATGTGCCGCGGTGGTGCACCGGCGCGGGTGTCTTCGGCGATGAACTGCGGGGCGTGCGCGCGGAAGAATTCCGCATCCCACATGTGGCGGGCCGGCAGCGCCAGTGCCTGCAGGGGCTCAAGGAGGCGATACGCCGGACGCGCCTGCAGCCACGCCAGGAACGGCGCCCAGACCGCTTCCGCGTCGTCCTTGGCCAGCCCCTGGAACACCATCGACACGCGCAGGGTGCGCTCGCCGCGGAACGCGATCTGCTCGCCCCAGTGCCGATTGCACAGGGCATCGCGGTAGAAGCGGAGCATCTCGCCGACCAGCGCCTGCCACGCGTCGTCCGTGTCGGCCCGTACCGCCAGCGTGACGCCGCCGAAGGTGTCCGGCAGCGCGTGGGTGCGCAGCGTCAGGCGGGTGACGACGCCGAAGCTCGCGCCGCCGCCGCCCTTCAATGCCCAGAACAGCTCGGCATCGTTGTCGGCGTTGACCACCCGCACGCGGCCGTCTGCGGTGACCACTTCGGCCTCCAGCAGGTGCGAGGCCGCGCTGCCGTAGGCCTTGGAGAAGCTGCCGAAGCCACCGCCGGTGACCAGCCCGGCCACGCCCACCGAGGTGCAGCCACCGCCCTGCACGTAGCGACCGCGCCGGGTGGTGACCGCATCGTAGGCGTCGATCCACATGGCGCCGGCGCCCAGGCTCACGGCCGGCTCGGCGGCCGTCCCTGGCCGCGCGTTGTGCGGGATGAAGGCGTCGTGTACCTCCACCTGGTTCATCGCCCGGGTCCACACCAGCAGCGAATCGGGGGCGCAGGAGGTACCGTGGTAGCTGTGGCCACCGCCCTTGATCGCCAAACGCAGCCGGTGCCGGCGGGCGAAATCCACTGCCGCGGCGACGTCGGCGCTGCCGGTCGCCGCCACCGCCCGGGCACTGGGGACCGAGCGCCAGGCGCCGTAGTAGCCGCTGGTCTGGGTCAGTGCCGGCTGGTCACCGATGTAGAAGGGGTTGCGGATCTGGGCCAGGGCTTCGGCCCGCGCGGTGGCGTCGCCAAGGAAGGGCGACTGCGGGATGGAGAGGCGGCCGCCGACGGCCCGCGACAGCCGCGCCCACTCGGCATCGCACGGCCAGCCCGCGCTGCCCGGACGCACCCTCGGCAGGCGGGGCGCAAGGGTGGCGGTGGTCTTGGACAACAGGGGGAGCAGCGGCAGCACCAGTCCGGCCTTCAGGCAGTCGCGTCGTTTCATGGCGGTTCGTCCTCGGCCTCCAGGCCATCTGTTCGGGGGCCAGTGTCCGCCCGGCGGGGCCCGCCGTCAGCGGGCCGGGGCCGAATGCAGGCGCCTGTGGGACGAGTGGCGGCCGGGCAGGGACGGGCTTGACCTTCCCATGATGGGAATCTTTACCCTTGATCTCCCGAATCCCGTTTCCGAGGCCGCCATGTCGCCCAGCGCCACTCCCGCCCCCCTTGTCGCCCCGTCCGCCAGCGTGCGCATCAGCGTGCCGGTGGAGGGCATGACCTGCGCGTCCTGCGTTGGCCGGGTCGAGCGCGCGCTGAGTGCGGTGGCCGGCGTCCGGCAGGCGTCGGTCAACCTGGCCACCGAACGTGCGGACATCACCTTCGACGGTGCGCCCGATGCGCAGGCGGTGGTCGGTGCGATCGAGCACGCCGGCTATCAGGTGCGCGCCGCCACCACCGAACTGGCGATCCAGGAGATGACCTGCGCGTCGTGCGTGGGGCGGGTCGAGCGTGCCCTGGCCGCGGTGCCCGGGGTGCTGGAGGCCAGCGTCAACCTTGCCACCGAACGCGCCCGGGTGCGCCACCTGGACGGCGCGGTGCCACTTGCCGCGCTGATCGCGGCGGTCGAGCAGGCCGGCTATGTCGCCCGGGCGGTGTCGGCCGGCACCACGCAGTCGGCCGACCAGGACGCCGAACGCCGCGAGGCGGAAGACCGCTCGCTGCGGCGCGCGCTGACGGTGGCGGCGGCACTGACCCTGCCGGTGTTCGTGCTGGAGATGGGCGCCCATCTGATTCCGGCGCTGCACCACTGGGTGCAGCACACGCTGGGCGGGCAGACCAATGCGTATGTGCAGTTCGTACTGACCACGCTGGTGCTGTTCGGGCCGGGCCTGCGCTTCTTCCGCAAAGGCATTCCGGCGCTGCTGCGGGGGGCGCCGGACATGAATTCGCTGGTGTCGGTGGGCACGGCGGCCGCGTACGGCTATTCCCTGGTGGCGACGTTCGCACCGCAGGTGCTGCCGGCCGGCACCGCGAACATCTATTACGAGGCCGCCGCTGTGATCGTCACGCTGATCCTGCTCGGCCGCGTGCTGGAAGCGCGCGCGAAAGGGCGCACCTCGCAGGCGATCAAGCGGTTGGTCGGGCTGCAGGCCCGGACCGCACGGGTGGAACGCGATGGCCAGGTGCAGGAGGTCGCGCTCGACCAGGTGGTGACCGGCGATGTCGTGCTGGTGCGGCCGGGCGAGAAGGTGCCGGTGGACGGCACGGTGGTCGACGGCAGCTCCTACGTGGATGAAAGCATGATCACCGGCGAACCGGTCCCGGTGGCCAAGCAGGCCGGGGCCAACGTGGTCGGCGGCACGATCAACACCACCGGCGCGTTCCGCTTCGAGGTCACCCAGGTCGGCGCGGACACCGTGCTCGCCCAGATCATCCGCCTGGTCGAACAGGCGCAGGGCAGCAAGCTGCCGATCCAGGCGCTGGTGGACAAGGTGACGCTGTGGTTCGTGCCGGCGGTGATGGCCGCGGCCGTGGTGACGTTCGTGGTGTGGCTGGTGTTCGGGCCCGCACCGGCGTTGAGCTTCGCGCTGGTCAATGCGGTGGCGCTGCTGATCATCGCCTGCCCCTGCGCGATGGGGCTGGCCACGCCGACCTCGATCATGGTCGGCACCGGCCGCGCGGCCGAGCTGGGCGTGCTGTTCCGCAAGGGCGAAGCGCTGCAGGCGCTGCGCGATGTGGGCGTGGTCGCGCTGGACAAGACCGGTACGCTGACCAAGGGGCGTCCGGAGCTGACCGATCTGGAGATCGCCGACGGCTTTACCTCCGACGAGGTGCTGGCTCTGGTGGCGGCGGTGGAGACCCAGTCGGAGCATCCGATCGGCGCGGCCATCGTAGCGGCCGCACGGCAGCGCAACCTTGCGCTGGACGCGGTCGGGAATTTCGATGCGGTGCCGGGCTTTGGTGTCTCGGCCACCGTGGCCGGCCGCAGCGTCGCGGTGGGCGCGGACCGCTACATGACCCGGCTGGGGCTGGATGTCACGGCCTTCGTCGCGACCGCGCAGCGCCTCGGCGCGCAGGGCCGCAGTCCGCTGTACGCCGCCATCGACGGCCGCCTCGCGGCGGTGATCGCGGTTGCCGATCCGATCCGCGAGACGACGCCCGAGGCGATCCGCGCGCTGCATGCGATCGGACTCAAGGTCGCGATGATCACCGGTGACAATGCCGCCACCGCTGCGGCCATCGCCCGCCAGCTCGGCATCGATGACGTGGTGGCCGAGGTGCTGCCCGACGGCAAGGTCGCTGCGCTGCAGCAGCTGCGTGCCAACGGCATGCGGGTCGCGTTCGTGGGCGACGGCATCAACGACGCTCCGGCGCTGGCCGAGGCCGATGTCGGGCTGGCGATCGGGTCGGGCACCGACGTGGCGATCGAGGCGGCCGACGTGGTGCTGATCTCCGGCGACCTGCGTGGCGTGGCCAATGCCATCGCGATCAGCAAGGCGACGATCCGCAACATCAAGCAGAACCTGTTCTGGGCGTTCGCCTACAACGCGTTGTTGATTCCGGTGGCGGCCGGTGCGCTGTATCCGTTCAGTGGCACCTTGCTCTCGCCGATCTTCGCGGCGGCGGCGATGGCGCTGTCCAGCGTGTTCGTGCTGGGCAACGCGTTGCGTCTCAAGCGCTTCCAGGCGCCCTATGTACCGGCGCGAGCCGGTACCCTCTAACCGTCAACGGGAGGGTGAAACGATGAACATCGGTGAAGCGGCGCAGTTTTCCGGCGTCTCGGCGAAGATGATCCGCTATTACGAACAGATCGGCCTGATTCCGAAGGCGATGCGCTCGGAGGCCGGCTATCGCCACTACAGTCCCCAGGACGCGCACAGCCTGCGCTTCATCCGGCGCGCGCGCGACCTCGGCTTCTCGGTGGAACAGATCGCCGACCTGCTGGTGCTGTGGCGCGACCGCACCCGCGCCAGTGCCGATGTGAAGGCAATGGCGCTCTCGCATGTGGCCGGATTGAAGGCGCGGATCGACGAACTGCAGGCGATGGTCGGTACCCTCGAACACCTCGCCGAGCACTGCCACGGCAACGACCGGCCCGATTGCCCGATCATCGCCGACCTGGCCGAACCGGCCGCCGACGCGGCATCGCAGACGCCGCCGGCGGCGCGCAGAGCGCCGTTGTTCGGCGTCGATACGCCGGTGCCGTCACGCCGCACCGGCGCACGAAAAAACCGTTGACATTGCCATGCTGTCAGGCCGGAGAGTGATCGGACACCCTCACTCAACAGGTAGACACGATGTTCCAGTTCCACATCCCCAACATGACCTGCGGCGGCTGCGCCCATTCCGTGACCCGCGCGCTGCTCGATGCGGATCCGCAGGCCCGCATCGAAACCGATCCGTCCGCGCGTTCGGTGGAGGTCCAGTCGGAGCGCGATGAAAGCGTCCTGCTGGCCGCCCTGCTCGCGGCAGGGTACCCGCACACCGCGCGGCCCGATGCCGCGCGCGACTGACCGGGCAGACCGCATATGCATGCCCAGCATCACCTCCTGGTGATCCTGCCCTCGCTCGCGGCGGAGGCGTCCCTGTGGGGACGCCTGGCCGGGCCGGCCGGCACGGCGCCGCCGGCCAACGCTCAGCGGTGTCGCGCCGCCAGGGTGGCCGACGGAACACCGGCGGCGGACCAGGCACGCAGGCCCATCACCGCAAGGCCGACGAAGACCAGGTAGAGCACGGCGGTCACGTGCAGCGACTTGACCAGGTACATGCCGACGTACACCACGTCCACCAGGATCCACAGCCACCACGCGGCCACGTGCCGCCGCGCCTGCCACCACTGCGCGACCAGGCTCAGTGCGGCCAGCAGCGCATCCAGCCAGGGCAGGGCGGCATCGGTAAAGGTGTGCATTGCCGCGCCCAGCGCGATACCGGACACCACGCCGACGCCCAGGTCGCGCCACGCATGGCGACGCGACAGCGGCACGATGACGATCGCACCGTCTTCCACCGCATGCCGGCGCCAGCTGAGCCAGCCGTAGACCAGGAACGCGCCGAAGGCCACCTGCAGCAGCGTGTCCGAGTACAGGCGGGCCTCGATGAAGACCAGCGCATACAGCGCCACCGACAGCAGGCCGACCGGCCAGGCGATCATCCAGCGGCGCCCCATCATGGCGACGCCGGCCATGCTGACGATCGCGGCGGTCCACTCGAGCACGGCGGCGTTCATAGCGCGAACGTCACCGACAGGCGCGCCTGGCGCGGTGCGCCGGCGAACAGGTAGTAGTCACCGGCGCTGCTGCCGGTATCGCGCCAGTAGAAGCGATCGGTGACGTTGTCGACGGTGAGGTTCCAGGTCACCGGCCGCTCGCGCAGCAGGTGGCGGTAGCGCACGCCCACGTCGAACACGTGGTAGGCCGGTGCACGCACCGCACCGTCGACCGTGGCCACGTTCGCGCCGGCATAGCGCCAGCCGCCGGTCACGCCCAGGCCCGGCACGAACGGCACCTGGTAGTCGGCATGCACGGTGGCCCGCACCTTGGGCACGTTGACCAGCTGATGGCCTTCGTGGGCCGCGGTGCCGGTATCGCCGGCACGCGCCCGCAGTACGCTGGCACTGGCGTTCAGTTCAAGCCGTTCGGTCAGATGCCCCTGCGCGGTGAGTTCCAGTCCGGTGTGGACCTGCTGTCCTGCCTGGACGAAGGTGAAGCCCGCGTCGCTCTGGTCCGGCATCGCGTACTGGTAGGGCTGGGTGGTGCGGAACAGGGCCGCGCCGAGGGTCAGCGCATCGGTGGACGCGAACTTGACGCCCACTTCGACCTGGCGCGACAGCATCGGTGCGAGGAAGGTGCCGTCATTGCTGGTCCAGAAAGGGGCTTCCTGACCCAGCGAGATGCCACGGACGTAGCTTGCGTACGCACTGACCTCGTCGGTGGCCTTCCACACCAGCGCGGTCTGCGGCAGGAAGCGCGACAGCCGGCTGTGGCGTTCGGGGACGCCGGCCTTGCTGTAGGCATGCTCGTCCAGGCGCACGAAGCGGCCGCCCGCCAGCCACTCCCAGTCGTCGCCAAAGCGCATCCGGTCCAGCGCGAACACCGCATTCTGGCGGCTGTCCAGACGCCGCGCCGAGGCGCCCGGCTGCAGGGGCGACGGTGCGAACTGCGGCACCTGGGCGTCGTTGATGTTGGCCGTGCCCACGTATTCGTTGACGTTGCGGCGCTTGTCCACCGTGCGCCGGAACGTTTCGGCGCCGAAGGTCAGTGCGTGTTCCACCCGGCCGGTGTGCAGGGTGCCGCGCAGTTCGGCGCGTGCGGCCTGGTTGCGACGGGTGTCGTCCGGGCTGCGGTAGTCGTAGATGTCGTAGGCACCATCCGGGCCGAAGTAGTTGCCCGGCACGCTGCCATCGGCGCAGGACGCGGCGTAGTAGCAGCCGTAGGCGAAGGCGACGTTGTCGTCGATGACCGTGCGGCTGTGGCTGACCGAGACGCGCGACTGCCAGTCCGGGCTGAAGTCATAGGTGTGCAGCGCGGTGATGTTGGTGCTGTCGATGCCCACCGGCTGCTGCCAGGCCTGGTAGCCGAGCATGCGCGACCGGTCCACGCCGCGCGGCAGCGCCGTTGCGCCGAGCAGCTGGTAGCCGGAGGCCGAACGCTGCGCGCTGGTCTGGTAGTTGGCGTCCACCTCGAGCTTGCCGCGCTCGCCGATCAGCCAGTCGGCCGCCACCGAATAGAAGTTGCGGCGGCCGTCGGCATGGTCGATGTAGGACGCGGTGTCTTCCCAGGCGGCGTTGACCCGCACGCCGAAGCGCGGCGTCAGCCACTGGCCCACGTCCACGGCGGCATAGCGCGAGCCTTCGGCATCGGTGCCCAGGGTCACCGTGCGCACGTCCGCGGCACGCTTGCCGACGTAGTTGATGATGCCGCCTGGCGACATCACGCCGGCGGCGAGACCGGCTTCGCCCTTGAGGATCTCCACCGCCTGCACGTTCTCCAGCGCCAGCCGCTGCTCGCCGGCGATGGGCAGGCCGTTGAACCGGTAGCCGGTCGCGGTATCCAGGGCGAAACCGCGGATGGCGATGTTCTGGTAATAGCCGACCGGGGCGTAGCTGTCGCCCAGCGACGCGTCCTGGGTTGCGATCTCGGACAGGGTGCGCAGTTGGCGGCGTTCGATCTGCGTGCGGTCCAGCCGGGTCACCGAGGCCGGGGTGCTCTTCCAGTCGCCGGCACCGAAGCTGGTGGACTGCGCGGTATCGGCGGCCGGCTGGCGTGCCTGCACGCGCACCGCGGCCAGCTCGGTCGGCGAGCGGTCGGCGGTATCCGGGGCGGGTTCGGCCGCGTACAGCGGCAGGGCGGCGCACAGGGCGACGGTCAGCAACGCAGGGGGATAGCAGCGGTTCATTCGATTCGTCATCAGCCAGCAGAAGGAGACGAAGCGACGGCGCGCGCGCATCGACCGTCAACGGTCCCTGCGCCCACTGCTCAAAGCTCCCTACGCCGGTGCAAACCGGATCAGGTTCCAAGGGACTCTCTCAGCCTGGTTTCGCCAGGCACCCCCGCTTCAGCGGCTATTTCACACCAAATGGCGCGCGTTTGCGAGCGCGGGCTCAGGCAGTGGCGTGCAGCGCCTCCCGCAGCGCGGTGCCGTGGGGCGTGCCGAACCACTGCGCATGGCCCAGCAGGAAGGTCCGGTAGGCCACGTCCGCGTTGGGCGTGGACAGGGTCACGCCGTGGAAGTACTCCACCTCGGACAGGGCGAAATCCAGGTGCACCAGCGGCAGCAGGTCCGCCAGCAGATGAACGCGTGCCGCCGACAGCGGCAGTACGGCCCGGTAGCCGTCGAGCAGGGCCAGCGCGATATCGGTGCGTACCGGCACCGGGCCGTCCAGGTCCAGCCAGGCAATCGCATTGCGCTCGATCGCGGTGGCGAGGTCGAACAGGGCGCTGGTCGGCGAGGCCAGGCCGAAGTCGAGCACGGTGCTGACCCGGTCGCCGGTGGCAGCCTGGTGCCACAGCAGGTTCGACACATGCCAGTCGTTGTGCGCCCACAACCGTGGCTCCTGCTCCAGGCGCCCGGCCAGGCGCGCATGCCAGGGCAGCAGGTCGCGCTGCAGATCGTCCTGCCAGGCGGTGCCGGCCAGGTAGTCGGCCAGGGCAGGGCGCTCGCCGAGCTGTGCCGCGAGGGCGGCGATCGGGTCGGCGGCGCGGATCAGATCGTCGCGGGCCACCAGCAGGTGCGTGCCGCGCTGGGCCGCGTGGTACCCGGCCGCGGCCTGGTGCAGTCCGGCCAGCGCCCTGCCGGCTTCCCTGGCCTGGGCCGTGTCGGTCAGCGGGGTCCAGGAGGGGGCGTCGCGATACCGGTCCTCGCCCTGGCCGACCCCGTGCAGTTCGTAGGTCCAACCGGCATGTTCGACCGCCGTTGCGCCTGCCCGGTCGCGCAGCAGCGCGGCCACGGGAACGCCGTGGGCCGCGAGGTGCGCGATGAAGCGGTGCTCTTCCTGCAGGGTGGCGGCACTGCGCACGCTGGCGTGGTGCCGCTTGACGAACACCGCATCCGCGCCGTGGCCGACGATGGCCGCGGCGGACAGCGGGCGGGGACTGTGCCACTGCAGCGCGGCATCCCCCTGCAACGCCGGAAAGCGCGTGCGCAGCCAGGCGATCTCGGTCGCGTCGATGGCGGGCCAGTCCGGGGCCACCTCATCGTTGTCGAGGCCTTGGACGCGGTGGTTGGGATGGGTCATGGCGTGGCGATCGAAGACGGCGGTGCAGGGGCAGGGCGACGGGCCCGCCGTCGCTGCGTGGGCGCACATGCTACTCCGCCCGGCGCAGCGGTCACACCGTCCATGTCGCTTCCTGGCCCGCAGGCAGGTGCATCAGCTGGTCGAGCTGGCGCAGCGCCCGGTGCAGCTCCTGGCGGCTGGCGGCGGCGCCCAGCGAGATCCGCACCGCATCGGTGATGGCCACCCCTTCCGGGGTAAAGGCCGACGACGGCGCGATGCCGAGGCCCTGCAGGCGGGCGGCGTGGGTAAGGCTGACATCGGTCCAGTGTGCAGGCAGCCGGCACCAGGCGTGCACCCCCGCGCACGCCTGCAGGAACCGCGGCGACAGCGCGGAGCGCGCCAGGTAGCGGCGTTCGGCCGCCTCGTCCTGCACCAGCTTGAGCATCGCCTGTGCCGAGCCGTCCAGGATCAACTGGGTGACCAGCGCGTTCATCAGCGGCGGTGCCATCAGGTTGACGGCGCGCAGCGCATCCAGCACCGCCTGGCGGGCGACGCCGTCAGGCAGGTGCACGAACGCGGTATGCAGCCCGGGGCTGAGGCATTTGGACAGGGTGGAGATGTAACAGGTGTGCTCGGGCGCATGCAGCGCGAGCGGGGCGGGCGCGTCCTCGGCCAGCAGCCAGTAAGGGTCGTCCTCGATCAGCTGCAGATCCTGCGCGCGCAGCACCTCGGCCAACGCGCGCCGACGTGCGTCGGGCAGCGTATGCGCGGTGGGGTTCTGCGCGGTCGGGTTGAGGTAGACCACGCGCGCCCCGGTGGTGCGGGCAAGCCGGCGCAGCGCGTCCGGGCGCATGCCGTGTTCGTCGCTGTCCACCACCTGCAGTCGCCGCTGCAGCACCCGTGCGGCGTGCAGCAGGCCCGGGTAGACCAGCGGCTCGCACAGCACCGTATCGCCTGCGTCGGTCAAGGCCAGCAGCAGCGCCGACAACGCTGCCTGCGCGCCCTCGGTGACCACCAGCCGTGCCGGCTCGCAGCGGCCCAGGATCGGCTTCAGCCACTGCGCGGCGGCCAACTGGTCGGCCGCGCTGCCGCCGCCGACGTGGTACGTCATCAGGTTGCCGGCATCGCTGCGGGTCAGTACCGACGACAGCCCGCGCCGCAGCACCTCGGCCACCTGGCCGCCGCCGGGGCTGGGCGGCAGGTTCATGCTCAGGTCCACCAGCTGCGCCAGCTCGACCTGCGGCGGTGCCACGAACGAGCCCAGCGGGCCGCGCGCGTCGATCAGCCCGCGTTTGCGCGCTTCATTGAAGGCGCGGGTAATGGTGGTCAGGTCCACCCCCAGTTCGCCAGCCAGGGTGCGCTGCGCCGGCAGGCGTTGGCCGGGGCGCAGTGCGCCGGACCACACCGCGCGCTCCAGCGCCTGCACGATGCGCAGGTACACCGGCCCGTGGCCGTCGGCGATGAGGCGCTGCCAATCGGCGGTCGTTGCGTTCATCGCCGCATCTTACCCGTCACCCCACCGCTGCCTGCGACAGTGTGTCGCATCATGTATGGATCATGTCGTTGCCTAACGTACGCGGCTGCGGCGGGCACCCCCCATGCATATCGGTCATGCAGGGGGGCGTCCGCCACTTTCCTGTTACGGGCCGCCCCGGCCCGGGTACCGCGTTGGAAGGGCCGTCACGCATGAACCCAGCTACACACACCGCTCGCCGGACCCCGTGGTCCGGTCGCCGCAACGCCGGACGATGGTTCGGCCTGGCAGCCCTGCTGCCACTGCTCTCGGGTTGCAAAAACCTGGAGCTGTTCAATCCGATGGGCAGCATCGCCGAGCAGGAGATGCAGCTGATCCTGGTCTGTACCGGGCTCATGCTGCTGGTGGTGGTGCCGGTCATCCTGCTCACGCTGTACTTCGCGTGGCGCTACCGCGAATCCAACACCCGGGCGACCTACGCGCCGGACTGGTCGCACTCCACCGCGATCGAAGTGGTGGTGTGGACCATTCCGTGCCTGATCGTGGTGGTGCTTGGCGTGCTGATCTGGCGCAGCACGCATGCACTGGACCCCTACCGGCCCATCGCCTCGGACAAGGCGCCGCTGCGCGTGGAGGTGGTGTCGCTGAACTGGAAGTGGCTGTTCATCTACCCCGACCACAACGTGGCCACGGTCAACGAGCTTGTGATGCCCGTCGATACGCCGGTGGCCTTCAAGCTGACGTCCGAGTCGATGATGAACGCCTTCTTCGTGCCGCAGCTCGGCAGCATGGTGTACACGATGGCCGGGATGCAGACCCGCCTGCACCTGATCGGGCACACCCCGGGCACCTACGCCGGCATGTCCTCGGCCTACAGCGGCTCCGGCTTCTCGGACATGAAGTTCGATGCACGCGTGGTCACCGAGGCGGACTTCCAGCAGTGGCTGGTGCAGGCCCGCGGTACCGGGGAGCACCTGGGCGCGGCGCGTCTGACGGCGCTTGAGGCACCGACCCACGGCGCGCCGATGCAGCGCTTCGCCAGCGTCGATGCCGGCCTGTTCTCCAGCGTGCTGCGCCGCTACGGCGGCATGCCCGATGACGAAATCTGCCTGCCGGGCGAGGAGCCCGGCGCCACATCCCAACTCGTGAGCCTGGCCGCGCCTGCCAGCCGTACCGCGGAGAACTGATTGTGCTTGGAAAGTTGAACCTGGAAGCGATTCCCTACCACGACCCGATCATCATGTCGGCGCTGGCGGGCTCGCTGCTGCTGGGCGCGGCGATCATCGCGGCCATCACGTATTACAAGAAGTGGGGCTACATCTGGACCGAGTGGATCACCTCGGTGGACCACAAGAAGATCGGCGTGATGTACATCATCCTGGCGCTGGTCATGCTGGTGCGCGGCTTTGCCGACGCTCTGATGATGCGCGCCCAGCAGGCGATCGCGGCCAACGATGCGGCCGGCTACCTGCCGCCGGAACACTACGACCAGATCTTCACCGCGCATGGCGTGATCATGATCTTCTTCGTGGCGACCCCGCTCATCGTGGGCCTGATGAACGTGGTGGTGCCGCTGCAGATCGGCGCGCGCGACGTCGCGTTCCCGTTCGTCAACTCGCTGAGCTTCTGGCTGTCGGCGGTGGGCGCGGCACTGGTGATGGCGTCCATGTTCGTCGGCGACTTTGCCGCCACCGGCTGGGTGGCCTATCCGCCGCTGTCGGGGATCGAGTACAGCCCAACGGTGGGCGTGGACTACTACATCTGGTCGCTGCAGGTCTCGGGTATCGGCACCACGCTGACCGGCCTGAACTTCATCGTCACCATCCTCAAGATGCGTGCGCCGGGCATGGACCTGATGAAGATGCCGGTGTTCACCTGGACCGCGCTGATCACCAACATCCTGATCGTGGCGATCTTCCCGGTGCTGACCGCGACCCTGGCGCTGTTGACGATGGACCGCTACTTCGGCATGCATTTCTTCACCAATGATGCCGGCGGCAACGCCATGATGTACGTCAACCTGATCTGGATCTGGGGCCATCCGGAAGTCTATGTGCTGATCCTGCCGTGCTTCGGCGCGTTCTCCGAGATCATCGCCACCTTCTCCGGCAAGCCGCTGTTCGGCTACCGCTCGATGGTCTACGCGACCTCGTCGATCGGCATCCTGTCGTTCTTCGTGTGGCTGCACCACTTCTTCACGATGGGCTCGGGCGCGAACGTCAATGCCTTCTTCGGCATCATGACCTCGATCATCTCCATTCCCACCGGCGTGAAGCTGTTCAACTGGCTGTTCACCATGTACCGGGGGCGCATCCGCTACCACTCCTCGACCATGTGGACGATCGGGTTCATGGTCACCTTCGCACTGGGTGGCATGACCGGCGTGATGCTGGCCATCCCGGGCGCGGACTTCGTGCTGCACAACAGCCTGTTCCTGATCGCGCATTTCCATAACGTGATCATCGGTGGCGTGGTGTTCGGCTGCCTGGCCGGCATCAGCTTCTGGTTCCCCAAGGCGTTCGGCTTCACCCTCAACGAGCGCTGGGGCAAGATCTCCTTCTGGTGCTGGCTGGTCGGCTTCTACCTGGCCTTCATGCCGCTGTACGTGCTTGGCTTCAAGGGCATGACCCGGCGCATGAACCACTACGCGGTCGACGGCTACCAGCCGTGGCTGATCGTGGCGGCCATCGGTGCACTGGTGATCGCTGCCGGCATCGCGGCGATGTTCATCCAGTTCTACGTCAGCGTGCGCGACCGCAAGGCCAACCAGGACCTGACCGGTGACCCGTGGAACGCGCGCAGCCTGGAATGGGCGACCTCCTCGCCGCCGCCGTTCTACAACTTCGCCAAGTTGCCGGTGATCACCTCGCTGGAACAGCATTGGGACGACAAGCAGCAGGGCCGCGCCTGGCAGCGCCAGGATCACTACGAGGACATCCACATGCCCCGCAACACCGCCGCGGGCGTGGTGATCTCGGTGTTCAGCCTGATCCTCTGCTTCGCGCTGGTCTGGCATATGTGGGTGGTGGCCGGCATCGGCCTGATCGGTGTGATCGCCACGTTCGTGCTGCGTTCCTATGACCGCGACGTGGACTACTACGTGCCCGCCGCCGAGGTGAAGCGCATCGAAGAAGCGCATCTTGCGCAGATGGAAGGAGCCAGGGCATGAGCGGCGATACCCGGAGTGCAGCAGCGCTGCACGATACGCTCGACGCCGGCCAGCACCACGCCGCGCATGAGCACCATGACGACGGCAGCAAGACCGTCGTCGGGTTCTGGATGTACCTGATGGGCGACTGCCTGATCTTCGCGGTGCTGTTCGCGACGTTCGGGGTGCTGCTCAACGGGACCGCCGACGGCCCCAGCGGCAAGGAGCTGTTCAAGCTGGGCTTCGTCCTGTCCGAAACGGTGGTGCTGCTGCTCAGCAGCTTCACCTTCGGCCTGGCGATGCTGGGCATGCAGGCCGGCCGGCGAAATCAGGTGGTCGGCTGGCTGGCGGTGACCGGCCTGCTCGGCGCGGTGTTCATCGGCATGGAACTGTACGAGTTCGCCGAGCTCATCCATGAGGGCGCAACCCCGGATGTGAGCGCCTATCTGTCGGCGTACTTCACCCTGGTGGCCACGCATGGTCTGCACGTCACCTTTGGCCTGCTGTGGCTGGCCAT
The DNA here is from genome assembly GCF_049310345.1 of Stenotrophomonas sp. GZD-301. NCBI lineage: Bacteria > Pseudomonadati > Pseudomonadota > Gammaproteobacteria > Lysobacterales > Lysobacteraceae > Stenotrophomonas > Stenotrophomonas sp. GZD-301. Next base: position 118,223 of record NZ_JBMOWY010000040.1, read on the forward strand.
CATGATCCACCAGGTACTGAAGTTCGGCCTGGATGGCATCGTGCGCCGTCGTCTGGCCTGCCTGAGCCTGTTCTGGCACTTCCTGGATCTGATCTGGATCTGCGTGTTCACCTTCGTCTACCTGCGGGAGTTCGTATGAGCCACTCTGCTGCCGATGCCGATCACGGCGGTGGCCACGCCACCCTGAAGGGCTACATCGTTGGCCTGCTGCTGTGCCTGGTGCTGACCGGTGCGTCGTTTGGCGTGGTCATGACCGAGCTGGTGCCGCAGCCGCTGCGGCTCACCGCCATCGTGGTGCTGTGCGTGGTGCAGCTGGTCGCGCAGCTGGTGCTGTTCCTGCACATCGGTGCCGGCCGCAGCCAGCGCGAGAACACCGGCATCTTCCTGTGCACGGCGTTCCTGATCGCCATCGTGGTGGCCGGCTCGCTGTGGGTGATGCACAACGCCAACCTCAACATGATGCCGATGCAATGACGCGCGCATCCGGTCTGCTGCTGACCGCCCTCCTGGCCGGCACCGGTGCGGTGTCGATGCCGGTGGGGGCGGTGGCCGCGCCTGCCGCGTCGCCGGCGATCGCCTACGATGCGGCGTGGATCCGGCTGCCGCCGCCGGCGGCACAGGTCGCGGCGGGCTACATCCAGCTGCACAATGCCGGCGCCGATGACCGCCTGGTGGGCGCAAGCTGCAGGGACTTCGCGCAGGTGCAGATCCACGCGATGCGCATGGACGGCGAGGTCATGCGCATGCATGCGCTGCCGGACGGTCTGGCGTTGGCCGCCGGGACGTCGGTGGCGCTGCAGCCCGGTGGTTACCACCTCATGCTGATGACCCCCAAGCGGCCATTGCAGGACGGGCAGGTGGTGCGGGTGCGTCTGCAGTTCGAGCGGGCGGGAACGCTGCCGGTGGACTTCGTGGTACGCAACGTGGCCGCCGCCTCCGGTGGCACCCGATGAGGACGCTGCGTGCCGCCGTGGTGGCCGCCGCCGTGCTGCTGGCGGCCTGCCAGCCGGCCGACGCACCGGTCATGGGCCAGGCCGCGCTGGAGTCGGTGGCGCTGCAGAGCAGCGATGGGCGGAGTCTGTCCATCGCCGCGCTGCGGGGGCAGCCGACCCTGCTGTTCTTCGGCTTCACCCACTGTCCCGAGGTATGCCCGCTGAGCCTGCACAAGGCCGTGCAGTTCAAGCGACGGCTAGGTCCGCTCGGCGAGCGCCTGCAGGTGGTATTCGTGACGGTCGATCCGGCGCGTGATACGCCGGCGCATCTGCACGAGTACCTGGCCGCGTTCGACCCGACCTTCATCGGCCTGTCCGGCGACGAGGCCGGCACCCGCGCCGTGGCTGAAAGTCTTGGCGTGACGTACCGGCGCGTGGGCGAGGGCGACACGGCGACCTTCGAGCACACCGCGTCCTGGTTCCTGCTCGGTGCCGACGGCGCGCTTCAGGACGTGTACGGCTACGCCCTCGACGACCGCGACATCGAAACCCGGCTGCGCGCGCGTCTGGCGGTGCCCGGGGCATGAGCCCGGCATCGCCGCCACGCACGGCCCGGTCGGATGCGGTGCTGGTGCTGGCGTCCGCGGGCTGCGCGCTGACCGTGCTGGACACCAACGTGGTGGGCGTGGTGCTGCCGACCATCGCACGGGATCTGTCGGCCAGCTTCGCCGACATCGAGTGGGTGGTGAGCGCCTACGTACTGTGTTTCGCCTCGCTGCTGCTGCCGGCCGGCACGCTGGCCGACCGCATTGGTCGCCGCCGGCTGTACGTGATCGGGCTGCTGCTGTTCGCGGCGACCTCGGTGGCCTGCGGGGTGGCCGCGAGCGCGCCGGTGCTGTATCTGGCGCGGGCGGGGCAGGGCGCGGCGGCGGCATTCATGCTGGCCCCGGCGCTGTCGCTGATCGGCCACGCGCACCAGGACGCCGCGTCGCGGGCGCGGGCTTGGGCCATCTGGGGCGCGATCATGGGCCTGACGATGGTGCTGGCGCCGCTGATCGGGGGTGCCATCGCAACCTGGCTGGGCTGGCGCTGGGCCTTTCACCTGAACCTGCCGCTGTGCCTGCTGCTCGCCGCCTTGAGCGCGCGCCACATCGCCGACTCGCGCGATCCGCAGCGGCGGCCGGTCGATGTGCCGGGCGTGCTGCTGTTCGCCGGCGCGATGCTGGCGTGGACCTGGGGATTGATCCGCGGCCCTGTCGCCGGCTGGGCGAGCGCGGCGGTGCTGCCCTGGCTGCTCGCTGCTGTCGTGCTGGCCGGCGCTTTCGTGGTGGTCGAGCGCGGCCGCGCGCAGCCGATGCTCGACCTGCGCCTGTTCCGGTACCCGGCCGTGGTCGGGGCGGTGATCGCGATGTTCGCGTATGCCGCAGCGGTGCAGGTGATGGCCTCGCTGCTGCCGCTGCTGCTGCAGAACGCACGCGGCGACAGCGTGCTGCAGGCTGCGCTGCACATGCTGCCGTTTGCGCTGGCCATGCTGGTGATGCCCTTCGCAGGGCGTCGTCTCGGCCGCCGCTGGTCGGCCGGGACGCTGTTGGCGCTCGGCCTTGGCGTGGCGGTCCTTGGCAATCTCGGCATCGCACTGGCGTTGTGGCGGCACAGCGACCTTGGTCTGCTGCTGGCAATGGCGGTGCTGGGCAGCGGTGGCGGGCTGCTCAATGGCGAAACGCAGAAGGCGATCATGAGCGTGATGCCGGCCGAGCGTGCAGGCATGGCCTCCGGGATCAGCACCACTGCGCGGTTCTCGGGCATTCTGCTCGGCTTCGCCACGCTGGGCGCGGTGCTGGCGAGCCAGGTGCGCGCCAATGCCGCGCAGCGCTTTGCCGAGGCCGGTCACGCCGTGTCGCCGGCCCTGCTGGAGCGCGTGGTGGTGGGCGAGCTGTCGATGGCCGCCGATGGCATGGGCCGCCTGGCACGCCAGGCCTATGCGGGCGGCGCGGTGTATGCGTTCGTGACGGCGGCGGGCATCGCACTGGTCGCAATGGCGCTGACGGGGGTGTTGATGCGGCGACCGGTCACGGCGCGCGGGCGTGCAGCGCCCAGCAGGCGGCGGTAAAGGCCACCGTGTCGCGCTCGATGAAGGGCGCGAAGGCCGCGTCCATCGCCGCCAGCACGCGACTGCGGCGCGCGGCATCGACGTCCGGGCTGCGCAGCGCCTGGCCCACCGGCCCCAGCAGGGCGACGTAGCGCGTCAGCTCCTCCCGCGTGATCCGGCAGACCACATCCAGCGGCTCGATCCGGATATCGGCCCAGCCGCTTGCCGCCAGCAGGGCCGCGACCGCCTCGCGGTCGGCGAACGCGAACTGCCCCGGGCCGCCCGGGCTGCGCGGCGGCAGCGGGAGCAGCGGTGCGGCAGCGCGTTCGGCGGTGGTCATGAACGGATTTTCCGCGGCCGCGCGCCAGGCGATGGCGTGGAGCGTGCCGCCGGGGCGGGTGGCATCGCGTAGTCCGGCAAAGGCACGCTGCGGATCGTCGAAGAACATCACCCCGAAGCGGGACACCACGCGGTCGATGCGGGCGGCGGGAAACGCATGGCGCTGTGCGTCGGCGACCAGGAAGGTCGCCGCCACGGCATCGGTACGCGCCCGCGCGCGCGCGGCGTCGATCATCGGCGCGGAGATGTCGACGCCGGTACAGTGGCCACCGGCGCCCAGCCGGCCGGCGATCGCCAGGCTCACCGCGCCGGTGCCACAGCCGACATCGAGGACCTGCCATTCCGCGCCCGGCGGAACCGCATCGGCGAGCACCCGCGCCAGTGGCGCGAACATGGTGTCGAGCAGGCGCTGCGCCTGCACCCACGCCAGACCGGCGGGGCCATTCCACAGCGCGTGTTGGGAGGTGTCGGTCATGGCGGACTCGCTTCGGACTTGCCAGCAGGGGAGGGAGCCCGCACTGTGCCACTTCAAGTGCACATGAGGTCAAGCCATGCAGGAACTGGATATCGCCGAGGTTGCCCGCCGCTCCGGTCTGGCGGCGTCGGCACTGCGCCACTACGAGAGCGTGGGGCTGATCCATGCGATCGGGCGGCGTGGGCTGCGCCGGGTGTTCGATGCCGGCGTGCTGGAGCAGCTGGCGCTGATCGCACTGGGGCGCGCGGCGGGCATGACCCTGCAGGAGATCGGCACGCTGTTGGGCACGGCAGAGGCGGGCGGCTTCGACCGCGCGCAGTTGAGCGCCCGGGCCGATGAGCTTGATCGCAGCATCCAGACCATGACCCGCGTGCGCGACGGTCTGCGCCACGCAGCGCGCTGCCGTGCACCCAGCCACCTGGCCTGTCCGCGCTTCCGCGCGTTGATGCGGCGTGCGGCGGGCCCGCGCTGACGCTACCATCACGCCCATCAGCCTGACGCTGGAGCGGGCGTTCTCAGCACTGCGGACGGCGTGATGTTGATCAGCCCGCCAGCGTGTCCACCAGCAGTTTGACGTTGAGCACCACGATCACCGCCGCGATCAGCCAGGACAGTGCGATCAGCCAGCGCGGCGCGACCAGCGCGCCCATCTTGGCCTTGTCCGAGACGAAGCGCACCAGCGGGATCACCGCGAACGGCAGCTGCATGGACAGCAGCACCTGGCTGAGCACCAGCAGCCGCGCGGTGCCCTGCTCTCCGTAGATGGCCGTCACCACCACCACCGGCACGATGGCGATGCCGCGGGTGATCAGCCGGCGCGCCCACGGCGCGATGCGCAGCCGCAGGAAGCCTTCCATCACGATCTGGCCGGCCAGCGTGGCGGTCACCGTGGAGTTGATGCCCGAGGCGAGCAGGGCAACGGCAAACAGCGTGGAAGCCAGGCCCACGCCCAGCATCGGTGCCAGCAGTTCGTAGGCCTGCTCGATCTCCTGCACGTCGGTGCGGCCGTGCGCATGGAACACCGCCGCCGCCAGGATCAGGATCGAGGCATTGATGAACAAGGCCAGCATCAGCGCCAGGGTGCTGTCGGCCACCGCCCAGCGCAGCGCGCTGCGGCGGCCGGTGTCGGTACGCGGGTACGCGCGGGTCTGCACGATGGAGGAATGCAGATACAGGTTGTGCGGCATCACCGTGGCCCCGATGATGCCGATCGCCAGGTACAGCGCCTGCGGGTTGGTCACCACCTCGGCATGCGGGATGAAGCCGGCCAGCACGGCCTGCAGCGGCGGCGCGGCCAGCGCGATCTGGACCGCGAAGCAGCCGAAGATCACCAGCAGCAGCGCGATGACGAAGGCTTCCAGTGCACGGAAGCCACGGTGCATCAGCAGCAGCACCAGCACCACGTCCACGGCGGTGATGACCGCGCCGGCCAGGAGCGGGATGCCGAACAGCAGTTTCAGCGCGATGGCGGTGCCGATCACTTCGGCCAGGTCGCAGGCGATGATCGCGATTTCGCACAGCAGCCACAGGCCCAGGTTCACCGGCCGGGTGTAATGGTCGCGGCAGGCCTGGGCGAGGTCGCGGCCGGTGGCGATGCCGAGCCGCGCCGACAGCCCCTGCAGCACGATGGCCATCAGGTTGGACAGCAGGATCACCGACAGCAGCAGATAGCCGAACTGCGCGCCACCGGCGATGTCGGTGGCCCAGTTGCCCGGGTCCATGTAGCCGACCGACACCATGTAGCCCGGGCCGAGGAAGGCGAGTAGCCGGAACCACCAGTGGCCACCACTGGGCACGGCCACGCTGGCGTTCATCTCGCCCAGGCTCGGGCTGTGTCCGGCCGCCGTCGGCCAGGCGGGGTCTGCAGGGGCAGGGTGGCGGGGGCGGTCCATGCCTCAATATAGCAAAGGCTATGTTAGTAAGTGCTTGCAATATCGGGCCGTATCGCATCGGGAACCGGCCACGCCCGGAAAGCACATCGGCTGGCACGCAATGCCACCGTCTTAACCGCCAACCGCGTATCGTCATCGCTCTTTCGTTGGGTAGGTGATGCATGCGCTGGATTGTGTTGTTGGCCGCGATGGCCATGCCGGTCGTCTCGTGGTTCTCGCAGTCCGGCATGTTCGGTCCGACCAATGGCGCCATCTCAGACCGCTATCCCACCCTGCTGGTGGCGGCCGGCTACGCGTTCGCGATCTGGGGCCTGATCTTCCTCTGGGACGTGGTGTTCGGCCTGTGGCAGCTGCGGCGGCGCAAGCCCGACCTCGACGGCGTGCGTGGCTGGGCGGCGTGCGGCTTTGCGCTCACCGCGGCGTGGATGCCGGTGTTTTCCAACCAGTGGTTCCTGCCGGCGCTGGCCATCATCTGGGCCGCCCTGATCTGCCTGCTGGTGGCCGCATTCCGCGCCTCACCGCTCAACGCCAGCGGCGCGCAGCGCGCCTGGGCCGCCTATCCGCTGGCATTGCACGCCGGCTGGCTGAGCATGGCCGCGTTCCTCAACACCGCGCAGGTCATCGTGGCCTACCAGTGGCTGCCCACCCAGAACATGTTCGGCTGGAGCGTGGTGCTGCTGGTGCTGGCCACGCTGCTGGCGTGGTGGGCCAACCATCGCCTGCGCGGTCACTTCGCCTATCCGGCCGCCGTTGTCTGGGCGCTGGTGGGCGTGCACATCAAGCAGTCCGGCTGGACCCTGCCGGGCGCGGACAGCATTGCCGTGCTGGCCCTGGCGGCCGGTGCACTGCTGGTCCTGCAGACCCTGCTGCTGCGGGCACGCGCCTGGCGCCATCCGGTGCCGGCGGTGGCCGCAGCGCACCGTCACCGGCGCTGAGCGCAGCGCCATCTTCCATCCTTCCAGGAGATCCCCCATGACGATCCTGATGCGTGTTTCACCGTTCCCCATCCAGCGCGACGCGGCCTGCCGCGTCGGGAGCCGCTGATGCGGGCGGCGCTGCATGACCGTTTCGGCGAGCCGGCCGATGTGCTGCGCTGCGACCAGGCCCGCATGCCCGAGCCGGGCACGGGCGAGGTCCGCATCCGCACCGTGCTGGCCCCCATCCACAACCACGACCTGTGGACCGTGCGCGGGCGCTACGGCTACAAGCCGCCGCTGCCGGCCATTGGCGGCAGCGAAGCCACTGGCGTCATCGATGCCCTCGGCGCCGGTGTGGAGGGCCTGGAAGTGGGGCAGCGGGTCAGCGCGGCCTCGGTGCACGGCACCTGGGCCGAAGCCTTCATCGCCCCGTCACGCATGGTCATTCCGATGCCCGATGCGATTGGCGACGAGGTGGCTGCACAGTTGATCGCCATGCCGCTCAGCGCCTTGATGCTGCTGGAGTTCCTGCAGGTGCGACCGGGCCAGTGGATTCTGCAGAACGCCGCCAACGGCGCGGTGGGCAAGGCGCTGGCGATGCTGGCCAAGGCGCGCGGGGTGCACTGCGTGAACCTGGTGCGGCGCGACGACGGCGTGGCGGACATGGCGGCATTGGGCATCGACAACACGGTGTCCACCGCACGCTCGGACTGGATGGCGCAGCTGCAGGCGCTGGTCGGCGAGCAGTCCATCGCCGCGGCGGTCGACTCGGTCGGCGGCCGGGCGAGCAGCGAGCTGATGACCCTGCTCGGCGACGGCGGCACGCTGGTGTCGTTCGGGTCGATGAGCGGCGAGCCAATGCAGCTCAATTCGGGCGACGTGATCTTCAAGCAGGCCACGGTCAAGGGTTTCTGGGGCAGCAAGGTCAGCCAGGCGATGGCACCGGACGACAAACGACGTCTGGTCGGCGAACTGCTGCAGCTGGCGGCCAACGGTGGCCTGAGCCTGCCCGTGGAGGGTGTGTACGGGCTGGAAGAGGTGGCCGACGCGGCCCGTGCCAGCCTTGAAGCCGGCCGCAGCGGCAAGGTGCTGCTGCGGCCCTGAGCCGGTGCGCGAACAGGTGTTGATGACGCCGGTTCATGACCGCATGCGCGCCAGCCCCTGCAATCGGGGGCCGGCGCGCGCGTAACGTGACCGCTCCCCCGTCCGGCGCCACTGGCGCACGCAGGAGCCCTGCATGATCACCCGTACTCTGGGCCGTAGTGGCCTCACCGTTTCCGCGCTCGGCCTGGGCTGCATGGGGCTGAGCTATGGCTATGGCCCCGCCACCGGTCACGACGCCGCCGTGCGCCTGCTCCACGCGGCCGTGGAGCAGGGCGTCACGTTCTTCGATACCGCCGAAGCCTATGGGCCGTTCACCAACGAGCGCCTGCTCGGCGAGGCCCTGGCGCCGTACCGCGATCGCGTGGTGATCGCGACCAAGTTCGGCTTCCGCGAGGGCCACGCGGACGCCGGGCTGGACAGCCGGCCGGCGCGCATCCGGGCCGTTGCCGAGGCCAGCCTGGCGCGGTTGAAGACCGAGCGCATCGATCTGTTCTACCAGCATCGGGTCGATCCGCAGGTGCCGATCGAAGACGTCGCCGGTACCGTCAGGGATCTGATCGCCGAGGGCAAAGTGGGTCATTTCGGGCTGTCCGAAGCGGGTGCCGAGACCGTGAGGCGCGCCCATGCGGTGCAGCCGGTGACGGCCCTGCAGAGCGAATACTCGCTGTGGTGGCGCGAGCCGGAGACCAGCGTGTTGCCGGTGCTGGAGGAACTGGGCATCGGCTGTGTCCCGTTCAGTCCCCTCGGCAAGGGCTTTCTGACCGGCGCGATCCAGGCCGATACCGCCTTCGCCGCCGATGACTTCCGCAACTCGGTCCCGCGCTTCGCCGCCGAGGCCCGGGCCGCCAACCAGGCGCTGGTCGACCGCATCACCGCCATCGCCACCGACCACCAGGCCACGCCCGCGCAGATCGCCCTGGCTTGGCTGCTGTCGCGCAAGCCGTGGATCGTGCCGATTCCCGGCACCACCCGGCCCGAGCGGCTGCAGGAAAATCTTGGCGCGCTGGCCCTGCAGCTGGACAGTGGCGATCTCGCCGACATCCAGGCGGCGCTGGACGCGGTGACCATCGTCGGCGACCGCTACAACGCCGCGCGCCAGCAACTGGTCGGGCGCTAGCGCTAGCGGTAGCGCAGCGCGTCGATCACCACCCGCATCGCGCTCGAGGACTGGCGGCGGCTGGGGTAGTAGGCGTAGTAGCCGTCGAACACGTCGCACCAGTCCGCCATCACCCGCTGCAGTTGCCCGGCGGCGAGGTGCTCGAGCACCATGTCCTCGGGCAGGTAGGCCAGCCCCGCGCCCACCAGCGCGGCGCGCAGGATCGCGCTGCTGCCGTTGAAGGTCCACTGGCCGGCCACGCGCACGTTCACGTCCTCGCCGTCCTTGTGCAGGTCCCACACCATCAGGCCGCCGTGGGTGGGCAGGCGCAGGCCGATGCAGTCGTGCGCGGCAAGGTCGCCCGGTGTGACCGGCGCGACATGCCGGGTGAAGTAGGCCGGGCTGGCCACGATCGCCATCCGCTGCGGCCCGCTGATCGGCACGGCGATCATGTCGCGGGCCACCTTGCCGCCGAGGCGGATGCCGATGTCGTAGCGCTGGGCGACGATGTCGGCCAGCCCGTAGTCCACGGTCAGCTCGAGCTTCAGATCGGGGTAGCGTGGCAGCACCGCGCTCAGCCGCGGCCAGACCAGGGTGTTGGCCGCGTGTTCGGCGGTGGTGATGCGGATGGTGCCGGCCGGGTGGTCGCGGTACTCGGCGATGGCGACCAGTTCGGCCTCGATGTCCTGCATGCGCGGGGCCACCGTGTCGTACAGGCGCTCGCCGGCTTCGGTCATCGAGACGCTGCGGGTGGTGCGGGTCAGCAGGCGCACGCCCAGCCGTTCCTCCAGCCCGCGCACGGTATGGCTCAGGGCCGACTGCGAGACCCCGAGCTGGGCCGCGGCGCGGGTAAAACTGCGCTCGCGGGCAACGGTGACAAACCCCTGCAGGTCGTTGAGATTCTCGCGGGCCATTGATGAGTCCGGTGGATGGCAAGGGAGGATTGATTGAACCCAATCATGGGCGCAGGGGGCGAGAGGGTGCAACGCCGGCGTTGCGATTGATGAGCATCGGTACTGGGTCCATGCGGCGCTGGCCGGCTAGTCCGCGGTCCCGGCACTGCCTACAGTGAATCGACTGCCACAGGAGACGCCCATGTCCATGTTCACCACTGCCTTGTCGCTGACCATGATGGCCGCATCGCTGCCTGCCGAGACGGCGCCGATCCGGATCGCCAAGGCCGGCAGCGCGGCGTCCGTCGCCGGGCCGGCGGACTACTTCACCGGCACCGTGCGCATCGATGCGCCGTTCCAGGCCGATGCGCCGGCCCGCGTCGGCGGTGCCACCGTCACCTTCGAGCCCGGCGCACGCACCGCCTGGCATACCCATCCCCTCGGCCAGACCCTGATCGTCACGCAGGGGGCGGGCCACGTGCAGGAGTGGGGCAAGCCCGCGCAGGCGATCCGGCCGGGCGACATCGTCTGGATCCCACCGGGCGTCAAGCACTGGCACGGCGCGCAGGCGGATGTCGCTATGACGCACATCGCCATCGCCGAGGCGGTGGACGGTTCGCCGGTCACATGGCTGGAGAAAGTCAGCGACGCGCAGTACGCCGGGGGATGACAGGCGTCGGTTCGGACCTGTAATGTAACGTATATAGTTACATTATTCGGACGTGTGCTGATGGATGCCTATGCAGACCCCGCCGCCGTGACGCGTTATGCGGAAGGCCCCCCTCGGCTGGTCCCCGGCTTCGTCGACCTGCAACGTATGTGCACCCAGCTGCTGGCCGAATCCGCGCCCGCGCAGGCCCGCGTGCTGGTCCTCGGCGCGGGCGGCGGGCTGGAGCTGCGTGCCTTCGCCACGGCGCACCCGGGCTGGCGCTTCGATGGGGTGGACCCGTCGGCCCCGATGCTTGCCCTGGCGGCGCAGACGCTCGGCGATCTGGCGGGGCGCGCCACGCTCCACCACGGTTACATCGACAGCGCGCCGCAGGGGCCGTTCGACGCCGCCGCCTGCCTGCTGACGCTGCATTTCGTGGCGGCGCCGGCGCGCATGGCCACCTTGCAGGCGCTGCACCAGCGGCTGCGGCCGGGGGCGCCGCTGGTACTGGCGCACATGAGTTTCGATCAGGCGGCCGAGTCGCGCGAACGCTGGCTGGCACGGTACGCCGCCTTCGCGGTGTCGTCGGGCATCGCACCCGCGCAGGCCGCCAACGGGCGTGCGGCGGTGGCCGACCACCTGCACGTGCTGTCGCCGGCGCAGGATGAAGCGATGCTGCGCGACGCCGGCTTCGCCCGGGTCGAACCGTTCTACCAGGGGCTGTGTTTCCGCGGCTGGCTCGCCCACGCGTGAGGGCAGGTGCGGCGGCGATGATAAAATCCCCGTTTTCCTGCCACCGGACGCGAGCACGCCATGAACGACGCCACCTTCTACCCGATCGGTACCCCCGGCCAGCCGTGGGGCGCAGCGGAGAAGGCGCAGTGGCGCGCGCGCCAGGTGCCGCAGCGGCGCTATGCCGATGACGTGCTGCCGGCGGTGGAGGCCCTGCGCGACACGTTCGATGTCAGCCAGTACGGCACGCTCGATTACGCCCCGGACCAGTACCCGCTGTTTGCCGTGCGCAGCCGCGACTGGAACCCGGCGCTGCCCACCATGCTGGTCACCGGCGGCATTCATGGGTACGAAACCAGCGGCGTGCAGGGCGCGCTGCAGTTCCTGCAGACGCGTGCCGCCGGGTACGCCGGCCGCGCCAATCTGCTGGTGGTGCCGTGTGTGAGCCCGTGGGGCTACGAGCGCATCCAGCGCTGGAACGCCGATGCGATCGATCCGAACCGCTCCTTCGTGGCCAACAGCCCGGCCGCCGAATCGGCAGCATTGACCGCCCTGGTCGCGCCGTTGCGCGGCAGCATCGTGATGCACATCGATCTGCATGAGACCACCGACAGCGATGAAACCGAGTTCCGCCCGGCGCTGGCCGCACGCGACGGCAAGCCGTTCGAGCCGGGCCTGATTCCCGATGGTTTCTATCTGGTCGATGACACCGAGAACCCGCAGCCGGCGTTCCAGACCGCGGTGAATGCCGCGGTGGAGCAGGTGACGCATATCGCCCCGGCCGACGACAAGGGCGAAATCATCGGCTCGCCGGTGGTGGCCCCGGGGGTGATCGAGTACCCCCTGGAGAAGCTGGGCCTGTGCGCCAGCGTCAGCGGCGCCCGTTACACCACCACCACCGAGGTGTACCCGGACAGCCCGCGCGCCACCCCGCAGCAGTGCAACGATGCGCAGGTCGCGGCGATCTGCGCGGCGATCGACTACGCGCTGACGCACTGAAGTCACCGCGGCACCTCAACGGGTAGTGCCGGCCGCTGGCCGGC